>NZ_JAVJNP010000114.1:0-24779 GCF_040217205.1 Coleofasciculus sp. A1-SPW-01
AACGAAAAATAGGGCGTTTCGGCTTTTAGAAGTTAGTTTGACCGAACCGAATTCTGTACGGTTTTTCCCCCTTGTCTTCTTTCCTTCCTTGTCCCCTTGTCTTGTCTCCACCCTTAAATAAAAAACCTACACCTGTCAGAACGAGGGGGGTAGGGGGGAACGAGGGGGGATGGAAAGGGGTTAGGGGTGAGGGGTTGAGCTTAAGTTGAAATCCTGCGCCAATTGCTGCACAATAAACAACCCCGCTTGAGAATTTCCTGTCTCATCTAACGCCGGAGAATAACAGGCGATCGCCCCCTGAGACGGTACGATAGATAAAATTGCCCCACTCACCCCTGACTTGGTTGGTAATCCCACCTCCGTCGCGAAGCGACTAGAAGCTTGATACAATCCACAGGTGATCAGAATGTCGTTAACCGTGCGGCGGTGTTGGGGTGATATCAGAGGACTATCCTGCCCCAGCAACATTCCCAAATTAGCTAAATCCGTCACCGTTCCCGATAGACAACAGACGTGATTATAAGTATCCAGGGCAATTTCTGGACAATCCAGATACCCTACAGTTGCTAATAAATTCGCGATCGCCTGATTTCGTTCATTGGGGAGAGAACGCACCGACTGTAACATCGCCTCATCTAACACCAACTGAGAGTGCGATCGCTGATTCAGCCACTGGCGCAGGCTTTCGCAACGAGACGCCCCATCCTTACCCGGTAAACGCCCAGCGAGTGCGATCGCGCCACTATTAATCATTGGGTTACGCGGCTTTCCCCGATCCGCTTGCAGTTGCGCTAAGGAATTAAATGGCTGATCAGACGGTTCCATCCCCACCTGAGAAAATACCGCCTCTGTCCCCAATTGTTCTAGCAAAAATAGCAAAACAAACGGCTTAATCACACTCATCAACGGAAAAGAACAACGAATATCACCCGCCGCCACTCCCTCACCTTTAATCCTCTGTACCTGTATCGCCACCCAGCCTGGATTTGCCTGCGCTAGTAAGGGGATATAGGTTGGTAGTTGTCCTCCTTGACATTTTACTTTTGCCTGAGCGATTAAAGTATTGAGTTGATCTGAAGTCAATGCGGATAGTCCCAGAGAAGATTGATGATGATTCGGGTTATCCCTGTCACTGATAGGGTGCGACGTCTCAATTTTTTCAGCCATGCTACCCCCGATTCAAATAGATTGAGTGAAGTGTAGATTTAAACCCTGAGCCACAAAAGCGAATCATCCACTGATCACCCTTAACTATTCTTATTGATAGATGTTCAAACTCCTAACGTTAACCGATAATGAATAGATCAATCATCAAAGTATAATCGGAGTTTAACAGAATATGGGTTGGTTACAACGACTATTTGGCATGGACAAGCCACAAGAGGCAAAAGTAAACCCTCCAACACAGCAGCAGCCTTCATCCGCCGCCAGTCGCCCAAAAACAGATGAAGCCCCAGCCACGACGAAACTCTCCACCACTCCTCCAGAACGTCTTGGTTTACATGGAGAATATGACCAAAGCGGTTTAGCCAAGCGGGTGGCGTTAGCATTTGATGAAGATCCGGATTTAGATGACATCAGTACGCTTTATGTCGCCCAAACGAGTACCACTGTGGTGTTGAAAGGTAAGGTTCCGAATCAGGCTATTTTAGACAAGATGGTGAAGGTTGCTAGAGGTGTTAATGGTGCCAAAGCGGTTGACACGACTCAAGTGACAGTAGGTTAACCTGTTCGCTATATTAGGCTATAATCGACCAAAAAGGCATTAGGTTAAAATCTAATGTCTTTTTCAATTATTTAAGCATTTCACCGTAGGGGCGCACTGACGTGCGCCCAATTTAACCGTAAAATCTATTCCACCATTTTAGATGTGCCACGCCACTCCATGAGTGCAACCTATCCGAAACACTTGACAATGGACTCAATTTTTCCGACAGTCTTAAAATAATCCGAAAATCTCGTAGACAATGAGTTGCTTATCCACAAAAAAACAATCATCTGTAACCATAGTCGGGGCATTATTCATTGCTTTAGCACCAGGAGAACAAACCTCTGCAACCTATAGCGCCGAGCCTCTATTCGATACAGTTAATACCTATCAAACAACAATTACAACCAATGGTGATCCCGCTGATATTTATTTCCCAATTCCCTCAAATTCTAACACCAACACCAATCAATTTCCCATCGCCTTAATGCTGCAAGGAGCATTAGTGGATAAAGCCGACTACGCCAATTTCGCCAGTACCGTTGCCAGTTACGGATTTGTCGTGATTGTCCCTAATCATGAACGAACTGTAACCAATCCCAGAACAGGAGAACCCGTCACAGGGTTTATTGCCGAACAGCAGCAAGTCCATGATGTTCTTTCTTATATGAAACAAGAAAACACTAATCCGGATTCACCGATTGCGGGAATTGTTAATACCAATAAACTAGGATTACTCGGACATTCCTTTGGCGGTTTTGTCGGATTAGCTGTTATTCAAGACATCTGCGTTCCTAGAATATGCGCTGGTAACTTTACCCAGCCTCCTGAAGTAATGGCTGGTATTTTCTATGGTACAAACTTTAAAGATCCCCCCGAAACAGGTTCATTTCCGCCGATTAATAATCAAATGATTCCTACCGCGTTAATCGCCGGAAGTCAAGACACGATTGCCGATTTAGTTGAAGTCACAGCTACTTACAACCAGATTCAAGATCCACCCAAGGCTTTAGTCATTGTCAAAGGGGCTAACCATTATGGGATTACCAATGAAGATAACCCCGTTCGCGATCCTGTTAGACCTTTATTAGACCAGGATGTAGCCACAGAAACTATCGCTCGTTGGAGTGCCTTGTTTTTGCGATCGCATCTACTTAATGATACTGCCGCTTTTGACTATCTGTACAACAGTGGGGATGATCAGGATGAAAATGTCATCGTGATTCACCCGATCAATCCCCTTTCTGAATCGGCGTTACCTTCTAATTGAATGAGCCGACAAAATTACTCTTCAATCTTCACCGAAAGAATCTTATCCCCTTTCTGAATCGCATTAACCACCTCCATATCCTCTGTCTTGCCAAAAACAGTATGGACGCCATCTAAATGGGGTTGAGGCGAGTGGCAAATAAAAAATTGACTTCCGCCAGTATTGCGACCTGCATGTGCCATCGATAATGACCCAGCTAAATGCTTATTGGGGTTAATTTCACAGTTAATCGTATAGCCAGGACCCCCCGTACCCGTTCCCAGAGGACAACCGCCTTGAATCATAAAATCGGGAATAACGCGATGAAAATTCAGTCCGTCATAGAATCCTTTTTCACTGAGATCGACAAAATTTTTCACTGTATTCGGAGCATCTTTCTCGAATAAATCTAGATGAATTGTACCTTTTTCCGTTTCCATAATGGCGCGGGTCATAGTTTTTTCCTTGCGTGTGATATGTTGTTAGGGTTGAGTGAAACTGGGGAATAAGTCACATTATCTGGCACGATCCGTTTCAGCATTAAACGCCATTTGCCAAAACTCTGCTTCTAATTGAGCGACCTGCAAAAATGCAGACTCGGCTTGCTGTTGAATGGATTCTGACGCCTCTGGCAATACCTGATTCGCTTGCTTTTCCAACAAAGTGACATACTCAGTAAATCCAGGATTTCCCCAGCGTTGTGCAAATTCATTGTAAGACCCACTCATCTGACCTGGCAATTGCCAGCCTTGATTATATGCCAATTCAATCGCCCAAAACGCAGTGGCTTGAACCGGATAAGGCATATCCCCAAGCGTTTGCATGAAGTGACAGTATTGGTTACAGGCGGGTTGTTTCTGAGTATTTAGATTTAGTTGGTCAGGGCGGGTTTTGTACAAAGATTACGATCAATAGCAAAAATAAAGACCCTAAACCCGCCCCTACAATTTCCCAAACTCACCCCTCTCTTGCCTACAAAACAGACTGTTGCCAATATTGATAGACAGAATAAGCCAGCGTTACCACACCTGTAATAATCGCCGATTCATTCACTTCAAATTGGGGGTGGTGTAAGGGATAATTAGGCTTATCCTTAAACCCGACGCCAAGGCGGAACATCGTACCGGGAGCATGTTCTAGATACATGGAAAAATCCTCGGCTCCCATAGAGGATTCGGGTAAAATTTGCACTCGATCACTTCCCCAAGCTTCTTTGGCAGATGCTTCTAAGATTTGAGTTAAAGCTAAGTCATTTTGCACCGAAGGCACACCCCGGCGATAACTCACCTCATAGCGAGCGCCATACATCTGGCAGACATTTGCCACAATTGACTCAATCCATTCTGGCAGATTCGCGTGAGTTTCGGGGTGGAGCGATCGCACGGTTCCGGCTAAATGGACTTGATCGGCGATCACATTCGGGGCGCGTCCACCATTAATCTGTCCAATTGTCAAGACCATCGGACGTAAAGGATTCTGAGTCCGGCTAATCGCTTGCTGTAAGGTAGTAATCACCTGAGCCGCAATCCAAATCGCATCCACGGCTTCATGGGGACGGGCACCATGACCCGATTCCCCGGTAATAAAGATTTCCAAATCATCCGCCGCCGCCGTCAGTGCGCCATACCGGACACCAATGGAACCCCCTGGAATCGAGGGGAACACATGAACCCCAAAAATGGCACTGACATCATTCATCGCCCCATCTTGCACCATCCAGTTAGCACCTTGGGCAATTTCTTCAGCGGGTTGAAACAAAAAGCGCACATTTCCCGGTAATTGTTCCCCTAATCCAGACAACACCATCGCCGTACCTAAACCAACAGTGGTGTGAACATCATGACCACAGGCGTGCATTATCCCCATCTTACGGGAGGCAAATTCCAGAGGGGCGGCTTCAGTAATCGGTAACGCATCCATATCCGTGCGAATCGCCACTAAGCGTTCATCAGTCCCCCCAACTAACTCACCAATCACGCCCGTTTTGGCAATCCCTTCTTGGACAACAATGCCACAGGACGACAGAACACCCGCGACATAAGCCGCCGTTTGGTATTCCTGACCGCTCAATTCCGGATGACCATGGATATGGCGGCGAATTTCAATCAGACGCGGTGCGAGTTCTTGGGCGAGGTCTTTGATTCGGCTAAGCATAAACTAAACGAGAGGTCTCACTGTACCCACTGTATCTATTTCAGCATCTAAATATCTGAAAAATAATGCAACCATCGGTCGTTAGACTAAGACATTAATCCCAATCAAAATGGGAGTGGTAGGGTGGGCAATCATGCGTGTCAACTTAAGCCACAACCTTTGCCAATTCGGGTTTACAGCCATTCAAGGTAGGCTATGCCTCAACCGGGGCATTTCCTTGAACGTGGTAACGACAATATCTCTACTTATCCTACTTATCCTGCTTCCCCTGCTTCCCCTGCTCCCCCTGCTTCCCCTGCTCCCCCTGCTTTTAGCGCTTAAGTTGACACCAATGGTGGGCAATGCCCACCTATAGATGGAGACTGGTGACATCCTCCCACACCAAATCAAAAATTATGGTGTGGGCTTCCCCAAATCACTTTGAGGATTTCCTAGTTACTCCCTTACGGGATTTTGCCACTTGCCTAGTTTTGGCTTTCACCAACCCCCGGTAGATCGGCTGCATAGGCAGTTTCCTTTCCCGCTAGCCCAGCGGTACTAATTAGCTCTATTCCTCGGTTTCTGATCACCTGACCACTGGCAACATCCCTATCAGTTTTGTAGCCACAATGAGGACAATCATGTATCCGAATGCTCAGGTCTTTTTTGACCTCACCCTTACACTCAGGACATTCTTGAGAAGTACCCCTAGCATCAACAACAGCAAAGAACTTTCCGCGCTTCCAGCAGATGTACTGGGTGATGGTGCGAAATTGACCAAAACCGCTATCCAACATCTGTTTCCCAAGAAACCCTTTAGCGGTAATGCGGTAATCAAGGTCTTCCATGAAAACCATATCACCCGCGTCGCAAAGGGCGTGCGCTTGTTTAAAATGAAAATCTTTTCTGGTGTTATCAATTTGGTGGTGAAGTCGAGCTACCTTAAGGCGCTGTTTTTCGTAATTTTTAGACCGCTTTGTTTTCCTGGATAGCCTGTGTTGCAGCAATTTCAGCTTGCTCTGTAGTTTCTTAAAAAACTTAGGCGGTTCGACAACAACTCCATCACTGGTAGCTAAAAACTTATCTAAGCCCACGTCTACTCCAATCGGATATCCATGGGGCTTAGGGTCAGGGATACTGACATCGCATTGAATATTAATAGATGCATACCATCGGTCAGCTTTTCGTATGATTCGTACTTGCTTAACTGTAAAACCATAAGGAATAGGACGATGCAAATTAATAGGAATCGCCCCAAGTTTGGGTAATTTGATATGCAAATCGGTTACAGGGTTTTCCTTAAATTGAGGAAACAGTAACGATTTAAGCTGCCCAAACTTTTTAAATCGGGGAAAGCCAAACCCGCGAGACTTAAAGTAATCCCAACCTTTATGCAACTGCTTAATCGTTTGCTGAAGGACTTGAGAGGGAACCTCTTTTAACTTGGGAAATTCCTTCTTAGCTTTAGGTAAATTGTTAAGCTGTTGAACCTCGCTGGGAAACTTGGTATCTGCTGGAATGATGTACTCTTTTTCCAACGAACATCTATCAATCAAGCACTTACGACTATTGCACCAATCCTTTATCTCCCCCAATGCATAGTTGTATGCGCGGCGGCAAATTTCCATCCACTCAATTAACCGTTGTTCTTGAGTGGCATCTGGATAGATTCGGTAGCGATAGTTAAATGTCAGCATACCGCTATTATAGGACATTTACTGGCTAGTCGTGTACTGTTAAATGTTAATTTAGGTAACGTTGAGTCACCTAAATTAACTTGGGGTAGTTGTGTATCCCAACGCTGACCCTGAGCGGAGTCGAAGGGTACAGCGTGGGTCTTACAACGCCCCCAAACCCCCTACTAAGGTAAATCCTGATTCCCTTAACTAAGGGGTTAATCCCGATAACAATGGAAGATGTGGAGAATGAGCAAACAATCATGAAAACCTACGATTGGATTGTTGTTGGTGGGGGTATTACCGGAGCAGCACTCGCCTATGAACTTGCCCAGGTAGGGTTAAGGGTTCTGTTGGTCGATTCGGACACAGCAATTCAAGGCGCGACTCGGTACAGTTATGGCGGTTTAGCCTATTGGTCAGGGAAATCCGACCTGACGAGAGTAATGTGTGCTGAGGGAATTGAACGCCACAGGCATTTATCAGCGGCATTAGACCATGATACCCAGTTTCGGGAATTGGATTTAGTCCTGACTATTTCCGCCAACCAAGACCCAGAAAAAATGGCAGCGGCTTATGCTGATTGTGCCATTCCACCCAAATTACTCTCAGTCGAGGACGCTTGTGAGTTAGAACCCCTACTCAATCCTAATGCGATCGCGGGCGTTCTTACGGTTCGTCATGGTCATATTCATCCGGAACACCTCACCCAAGGCTATCGCCAAGCCTTTTGTCGTGCTGGGGGTGAACAGCAGATAGCTCAAGTGGTGGAACTCCTGCGCCAAGGGGATAGGGTTCAGGGGGTGAAAACCTCAGATAATCAAACCTATCATGCTGCCAATACAGTGGTTTGTGCCGGGGGATTCAGTCGCGCCTTGCTTAACGCCGCTGGGATTCAGGTGCGCGTCTACTTCACCCACGCGGAAATGATTGAAACGCCACCAGTTGACCTGAAATTGCGAACATTAGTCATGCCCGCCTATACACAACGCTTTCCACTTGAAGCGCAAGCCAGCAGTGCGGAGGTAGAACCTTTGTGGGATAAGCCGGGTTACGAACCCGTGCCACCAATTCTAGACGCCGGGGCGATTCAGTTTCTAGATGGCAGTTTACGAATGGGTCAAATTAGTCGTGTTCTGACTCAACCCTTCGCCGCCATAAACTCAGCCGCGAGTGAGTCTGCCATTCGCACTCAGGTGGGGAATGTCCTACCTGCTTTAGCCAGCCTACCGGGAACTTGGCATCACTGTTTAGTGGCATTTGGTGGTAATAATTTACCTGTGGTGGGAGCAATTGAGGGCGTAGAGGGTGTCTATATTTTCTCTGGATTTACCAATCCTCTGGTATATGTGCCACCCTTAGCCCAACGCTTTGCCCAATGGGTTATGGGTAAAGAGGATCAGATTATCGCTCAAATTTCGCAGAATTTGTAGGGAATAGGGAACGGGGAAGCGGGGGAGCATGTTGAATATCACGCTCCTTAAGCTAGGTTCGTAGTAGGCACTTTAGTGCAAGAAGTCAGAAGCGCTAAAGCGCTTACTACAAACTCTTAACTTGTCAATGACTAGCCGCTGTAGCTTTTTCTTGAGGTTTGGCTGAGCCTTGAGTCCCCAATTGTATTAACTCAATCTTATAGCCAGTCGGGTCTTGGACAAAAGCGATGACGGTGGAACCATGTTTCATTGGACCAGGTTCCCGCACGACTTTACCACCCCGTTCCTTGATTTGTTCACAGGTGCCGTAAATATCATCAACGCCAATCGCAATGTGACCATAGGCATCACCCAACTCGTATTGGTCAACACCCCAGTTGTAGGTGAGTTCTAACACAGTATGGTCAGACTCATCGCCATAGCCGACAAACGCTAAGGTGAATTTCCCGCCGGGATAGTCTTTTTTCCGCAGTAACTTCATGCCTAGCACATCACAGTAGAATTTGAGTGACTCATCTAAGTCACCGACGCGCAGCATTGTATGTAGCATTCGCATAGCTGATTACAGACTCCTTACGTTTATTCATGTTTCTTTGCTTTTCATTCTATCGAGGCGGTGAGGCGGTGCAACAGGTGATTCCCTCACAAACCAATCCCCAACGGCTAATCTTTAGATCATCGGGGTCAATATGTTCAAGTCTAATATAACGATCAATACCGTCTGTTTCAGGGTCTTTGCTGCGTTCTTTACTCAGGCGAACCACATCACCAAACTTAACCCATTTCCACCCAGATTTTAACTTCTTCTCCTCAGCCATTAGGAAACATCCCCTTCCACAAAATCCTCAACCATCAACACCTTTAACTCAGAAACCCGTCGGAATTGGTCATCATTGGTTAACAAAGCCTCATCTAAAGTCACTCTGACTTCCTCCAGGCGCGATCGCGCTCCTCCCATTCATCCCGCATCTGACTAACCCATTCCTGAGCATCTTGACCTTCTAATAAATTGGGTGCAATCCCACGAAACTCTTGTAAAGGTCTTCTACATTCTGTGTTCTTAGTTTCAGCAATATATTGCAACAAATGTTCATAATCTTCTATCTCAGAGTTTACAGGTTCTTTCGCATTAGGATTAGGTTGTGGCTTCATATCTTTAATTGAATCCAGGAATAATATTTAGAGGCTGATTCTTATTGATTCGATAGATAGCAAAATCTTCTCTGTCTATCGTAAAAACAGTATCAATTCCCATCGACTCAGCCAAATAACAAACAGACGCATCAGCAAGCTCTACTTGTCTCCGGCTGTGAGGATTACTAACGTAGTACCTATAAAGGAAATCCTTCAGCCAAGTTACAGCGTCTTCGGGTAAATCCACTATCTCTACAAGACCTCCTTCAACCATCTCGAATAACTTTTTCACCGCCTCCCTATCCTGTTTCAAGCGAAACTGTGCTTCCGTTACAACTGACCAGCAAGTAAATAGGGGAAAATTGATATTCTCTAAGGCTTTTACGCAAACTTGATGATAGTCGTCCTGCTCAGAAACAATCGCTACCAACGGCCCCGTATCAGCAATCACGCGAATCCCCATTAACCCCCAAACCCACTCATATACTCTTTGTTACTGCTGAGGTCAGGCGGTAGATTTTTGGCAGCACCAATAACTCCTAGCTTTACCGCTAAATTATAAGCACTCTGCTCATCCTCTTGTTCTGCTTTGTCAGTCGGTTGAGATATTTTCTCAATTACATCCATCGTCATTCTCTCCTTTAAACCATTCATCCAGCCCCAATGGAAATTTCCTTCATACTGTAAACGACCAACAACAATGCCAGAATGAATCCCTATCTTCTCGGCAAAAGTGGTGACTTCTTCCTCAGAACTCAGAGAATAGAGTTCTGCTTCATATTCAGGAGGAATCAACCAATTTCGCGCCTGTTCATTAGCTTCACACTCTTGGTCTGATTCTATTTTCTCCCCTTGTTCCCACTCATCCAAAAAGATAGCCTCTTTACTTGCCTTTTCATGTAAGAGAATATGAGCAGCTTCATGAAAGAAAGTAAACCAAAAGCGGTCATTAGACTTGCCATAGAGAGACATCTGAATTAGAGGTCGATGGCGATTTAACCACCGTGCTAACCCACTCACCCGTGCGCCTGGGATTTTTGGGACTAATACCCACAACACCCCTGCTTCCAAACAAAGCTGTCGCAGACGGGGTATGGAGTCTTCCGGTGGTAGCACCGTGAGTGTCCGAATTTCCTGAATCGCCTTCTCAAACTTGATCCGGTTGAAACGGGGACAGCTTTGCTTCTCAACTTCAAGTTCACCCAGGCGCATCCAAGTCGTAATTACATTCGTATTATCCTGTCCAGTATAAGAACGTCGGAACTGCCCCTCAAGTTGGGCATAACAAGCTCGCCATTCATCAGGAGAAGCCACTCCAAAAAACTCAAGCAACTCTCTCACAATCCCAAGCTTGTTTTTTGCATCCAAACGACAGTCGGTAATTTTGCGGGCTTTTTGCAATGCCTTTACAGGAATTTCATCAAGCCAATCAACCCAGTTTTCAAGACATTCGGTTTCTTCAACTTTCGCTAAAGCAGCACGATATTGAGCTTCGCGTTCTAGCCAAAACTCCTCCGTACTACCTAACACCCGCGCCAGCTTCAAGGCTGTGTCTTCAGTGATTGGTGCTTTCCCGTTGACAAGCTGACTAACGTGCTTGGTGGTATAGCCCAAACGCTTTGCTAACTGCGCTTGCGTCCAGTCTAGTTCTTCTAGCAAATCAGCAATTGTTTCTCCTGGGGGAGATATCCAATCGGGATTGAAGGGATGAGTGCAATTAGTCATGATAATCCCCTATAAATACAATACAAACCTGAGAAACCTTTGCCCAATCCAGGCTTATGTCTTCCTTCAAAGGGAGTGGTTCAACATTAGCTTGGAAGACTAAACGAACACCACCATCAAGGTCAAGGGCAAAGAGTTCTTCAACATCAGAAAATTTTTGATAAAAGCGTTTGCCGAGTTTATGAGGCTGCACAGGATGAGGTCGTCCGGCAACCAACTCAACAACACATCGAGCTGCGAGTAAATCAGCTAATCGTCTTTTGAGCTTCCGTGCTGCTTTCGCTCCCAGCTTCTTTTGAGCTAAGGATGATTGTTCGCAGAGTTTTTTAATTTTCTCATCGGCAAAATTTACATCCATATTGACTTCTCTATTATAAGTTTACCAATTTGGTAAACTTTTTCAAGTTAAATGATCTGATCTAACATTTCAACCACCTCATCCATCGGTTACCCGGCGGAATCGTAAAACGGTGTTCATCAGCAAAGGCTTCACCGTACTCCTCAATCATGCGATCGCGTTCTTCGTCCCAGGTAAGCTGTTCGGCATTTAAATCTTAATGTCCAGGATAGCGAAATCCTTGTAGTGTGAGCATCTTGCTCGCTACCCATTCCCAATTTAAATGAGTGAAATTTTATCACAAAGGTACTTGAAAAACAATAACGGTAGGATATAACTTATGTTAAGAAGAATGGTACTGACTGGTATGCTGGTGGGTTTCGACTTCGCTCAACCCACCCTACGGTATATCCAGGGTGGAGGCAATTGATGTTAAGAATCATGCTTGATTGATCTAAAAGCATGATAAAAATCAGGCATGATAAGGGCAGCCCCGTTAAAAGCTGGAGGAACCTATGCCATCGGCTCCGCTATTTAGCGATCGCGCTCATGCCGGTGAGAAACTAGCTCAAGTTCTGCTCACCCAAATTACGGAACTGGAAATGACGACGGGTGAGACTGTATCACCCGTGGTGTATGCACTTCCCCGTGGCGGTATTCCTGTCGCCGTACCGGTTGCTCGTCGGTTAAATTGTCCTCTGGATATCGTGGTGGCTAAAAAAATTACCACTCCCCAAAATCCAGAATTAGCCATTGGTGCTGTCACCTCAGACGGACAAGTGTTGTGGGCGCAACAACGGCTATGGGGACGACTGAAGGCGAATCTGCGACAAACCGCCCTGCGTCATGCTCAAGATAAAGCTCAAGCTCAACTTGCCGAATTTGCCCAAGGTTGTCCTCAGGCTAATCCCCAAGGCAAATTAGCCCTTTTGGTTGATGATGGAATTGCTACGGGGATGACTATAATCGCGGCGACTCAAGCGTTGAAAGAGCATCATCCTCACCAGATCTGGATTTGTACACCCGTCGCACCAGGCGGACTGATCAAGAGGCTAGGTGGTTTTTGCGATCGCTTAGTTATCCTAGAAACACCGGATGACTTTCTCAGTGTCAGCCGTTTCTATGAGGAATTTCCGCAGGTCAACACAGATGAGGCGCTGGCTTATCTAAAAGACTACAATCATCTTCCCTACCAACAGTAGCCACATTAGTTCCCCTGAATTATCTTAAACAATAATTTTAGCTGATGAATTTTTTCATGAGACATTTGCAATTCTGTTGGCGCACCTTGGTGCTTTCCACGCAGCAAAATCCACCGGAGTCGATCGAACATTTGATGGTATTGTTAACCCTGGCTTTGGGGTTAAATTGGGTCTTTCAACCGGACTGGCAATACCTTGTCCTCAGTTCTAGCTTCGCGATTGGTGCAGCCGCATCCATGTGGGTGAGGGAAGCATTTGTCCCGTCACCGCGTCCGCGTTTGGTTATGGTTGTCGCGATTACGGTTTTGCTTCTCTATAGCGTCTATGCCTTTGCCAATGTTGCTTATGACGTAGCGATCAGTTAACGCTGCGGCTGGTGTAAAATTAAACGATTGCCGTTGGGGTCGTAAGCGTAGATTTCCCGCCCATGGGACGCGACGATGATTTCGCCCGGTGGCGGATATCCCATGTTGCTCAACTGTGCGATCGCGGCGTCTAAGTCATCCACGTCTAAACACAAACTCAACCCACTTTGCTCAGACTGCTCAAATTCCTGTCGATGATTATCCCTGGGCTTAAATAATCCGAGTCGCAATCCAGGTAGCTGAAACTCAGCATAGGTGTTGGGACTATGGCAATGGGGAGATTCAGCCAGTAATTGACTATAAAATTCAACCAGTGGCTCGATATTCGTAGCCGCAATGGTAACCCAAACCCTATGCAAGTGAAATTTCATCCCTATCGCTAAATCCCTGAATATAAATTCTGTCGGGCGGAGTTAAGAATTGTAAAAACCCTCAATCCCTTGTCCCGTTCCCTGTTCCCCGTTAAGAGTTCCCGATTCGAGAGAAATTAATCCCCATCATTCCCGAAACCCCTACAATAAGATGAGTAATTCCTTTGAAGACACCAAGCCTGAGTATGCCCAAAACCGTTGCCGAAGTCATGAGCCGTGACCCGATCGCGGTTTCCCCCCAAACGCCGATTAAAGAGGCGATGAAAATTCTTGCCGAACGACGTATCAGTGGTTTGCTGGTGGTCAATGATGTCGGCAAATTGGTGGGCATTATTTCAGAAACAGATTTGTTGTGGCAACAGACAGGAGTCGAACCCCCAGTTTACATCGTATTTCTAGATAGTGTAATTTATCTAGAAAACCCAGCCCGCTACGAAGAAGAACTACACAAAGCTCTAGGGCAAACCGTTGGCGAAGTTATGACCCACGCACCCGTAGTTGTCAAGCCCGATCAACCCTTACGCAAAGCCGCGAAACTGATGCAGGACAAATCCCTGCGCCGTCTAGCGGTGACTGACAACCAGGGGAAAGTGATTGGTGTCCTCACGGCGGGAGATATTGTGCGGGCAATGATTGCTGAACTGGACGAGTCATAATCTAATCAGCCCACCGTCAATTTTAATTTTGTCCGATTACTTATTACTTAATACGTTACAAATGACTGTTTCTCGTGAGTCTGTTCAACAGTTGCTGAGTTCCGAGGACTTTGGCAACCGCCTGAGTGGGGTAAATCTACTACGCCAGCTAGAACCATCGATAGCTTATGAATTAATCCAGCCGATTGTGACTGACGGCAATGCTCGGGTTCGGTACGCCGCTGTTAGCCAGCTTGATACCCTTGGGGATCAGGATTTATCACTCACCTTAACCCTATTGCGCGATCGCCTCTTGAACGACTCAGAACCCGATGTCCAAGCCGCCGCTGCTGACGCTTTGGGTGCCCTGAAGATGACCGAGGCGTTTGAGGAGATGAAACAGTTATACCACCAATCATCGGAATGGTTATTACAGTTTAGTATTGTTGCGGCATTAGGCGAACTCGCTGATCCGCGTGCGTTTCCCCTCTTAGAAGAAGCACTTTCCTCCGAAACCAGCTTGATTCAAACCGCCGCGATTAGTTCATTAGGAGAACTGGGTGATCCCCGTGCTGTGCCATTATTAGTTCCCTTTGCCACCGACTCTGACTGGCAAGTGCGTTACCGAGTCGCCCAGGCGCTCAAACCCTTCGATACTTCAGAGGCTCGAGCCGCCTTAGAAGCGTTAGCCAATGACTCGGTTGAGCAAGTGGCTCAGGAAGCCAAACGAAATTTATGATAGGTGGACACAATTAAAGTTAAAGGTGGAGATCGTCATACTCGCTCCCTTGAGAAGCAAGCTACGTCATTCGTCATACTTCGGGGTTCATCAATCAACAACTTTCACGAGTCCACGATGCACCCCATAGATCAGCCGCATTAAGATAGCTTCATCATTACTTGTGAAAGAATTGTCCCAAGGCGCTGTCATCAATTCACGCCAGTCAGACAAACTGATCTGACCCTTACACATGATGTCAGCAAATAGTGGTGCCAAACAGCATCGGCTCAAGGTTTGTTCGTCTAGAGGAGCTTGTTCAGTCGCATTCATAGCTGTTGGGTTGACTTTCAATGATCACATCAATTGTACTCACTCATGATGAGTCGTCCGGCGATCGCGTCACCAACACCCCCTATTGAGCGGGCTGGAAAACTCGCAAAACCCTGAAAAATAAAGGTTTCCAGAACAATTAAAGGTTTATAAAATACCCAAAATAAGCCTTGATACGATAAAAATGAATGCCGTTTTTGAAATTATGAAAACTGTTCCCTCTTCCCTGTGAAGAATTTCCTAACCTCACCCTAAGAGTTATCACCCTAAGAGTTATCACCATAAGAGTTATTCAGCAACTCTTAATTCTGTGTTAATGGAGCTAAGCGGACTCGAACCGCTGACCCCCTCAATGCCATTGAGGTGCTCTACCAGCTGAGCTATAGCCCCGTGCAGCATCTTCCATCATGCCTTGATTCTGTCCTTTCGTCAAGTCTGATTAAATTATTGCCTCGTCAGAGATCATTGAATTATGAAACCCTAAGCCTGACTAAAACGAACCCGAAACCGCCGCAATCCGACTCAAGTAGCCCAAATAGCTGTCCATCAAGAAATACACGACTAACATGGCAGCCGCCGACATCGCCACTAAAGTGCCAGCCAGCATAAAGGAAAACTCTCGTGTGTCAAACGCCTGTTGCATTAAGTGCAGTGACCAAGCAACTAGAGCAATATCGAATATTAAAATAGCAATCAACATAATTTAAGAAATGTAACATCTAGTCTATTCTAGCAGTGGTCTATGTAGCTGCAAACGATCCAATTGTGTGATATTAGTCACAAAAGTTTACGGCAGATCGGCAAGGATTTGAGAACCCTCATCACATCCGGACGGGAACCTGATGATCCTGCAAATAGTGCTTAATTTCCGATACGCTAAGTTGCCCGTAATGCAGTAGAGAGGCTAATAGGGCGGCTTCGGCTTTCCCCTCACTCAGGGCTTGATAAATGTGATCACAGGTTCCCGCACCCCCTGAGGCAATCACCGGAATTTCCACCTGGTCGGCAATGGTGCGGGTTAGCTCTAAGTCATACCCAGCTTGAGTTCCATCCGCATCCATACTGGTCACCAGTAATTCTCCCGCACCGCGTCGTTCGACTTCTTTTGCCCAGGCGATCGCATCCAGTCCCGTATTTTCTCGTCCGCCGCGCACGAAAACATCCCAACCCGGATGGCTGGGATCAACACGGCGACGGGCATCTATCGCCACCACAATACATTGATTGCCAAAGCGATCGCTAGCTTGATTGATAAAATCTGGATTACGGACAGCCGCCGAATTAATACTGACTTTATCGGCACCCGCCCTTAACAATAACTTAACAGTCTCTAAGGATTGGATACCGCCGCCAACGGTTAAGGGAATAAACACCTGTTCTGCGGTACGGTAGACAACATCGATAATAATATCCCGGTCTTCATGAGTGGCAGTGATATCCAAAAACACCAGTTCATCGGCACCGGCTTGATTGTAAGCTTGTGCCAATTCCACGGGATCACCCGCATCTTGCAAATTTACAAAGTTGATACCCTTGACCACCCGCCCCGCCTTTACATCCAGGCACGGTAAGATTCGTTTAGCTAGCATGTCAGATGTCTTACGCTGTGTGATGCGATAATACTGAGTTCCTTAACTAATCTAAACCTTTTGCGCCTGAGTGTCTTGGTCGCCGATGAAATGATAGGCTGAAATCATGGCTATAACCTCCTTTAGACAATCTCAAGAACCCGACCCACAACCCCAATCCCGTCAGAAAAAAAAGGGTCGCCGTAAGAAACGTCAGCAGGATCTGGAAACAGATTTGTTACTGGCGACGGCGACAGCCGATGAAACAGAGAACCAAGAGGAAGGGATTCGTCCCCATCGGTTAGCCGACTATATTGGGCAAAAAGAACTCAAAGATGTCTTAGAAATTGCGATCGCGGCGGCGAAGGCGCGAAATGAGGCTTTAGATCATTTGCTCTTGTATGGACCACCGGGATTGGGGAAAACCACGATGTCGCTAATTTTGGCGACGGAGATGGGGACGAATTGTAAAATTACAGCGGCGCCAGCGTTGGAACGTCCTCGGGATATTGTGGGGATTTTAGTGAATCTGAAACCGGGGGATATTTTGTTTATCGATGAGATTCATCGCCTCACACGCATGAGTGAGGAACTATTGTATCCGGCGATGGAGGATTACCGTTTAGATATTACGATTGGCAAAGGGCAATCAGCGCGAACTCGGAGTATTCCTTTACCCCAATTTACCTTGGTTGGGGCGACGACACGGGTGGGATCACTCACCTCCCCCTTACGCGATCGCTTCGGGTTGATCCAGCGCTTACGATTCTACGAACCCGAGGAATTGAGTCTAATTGTGCAACGCACCGCCCAATTATTACAAACGCCGATGAGCGAAGAGGGAGCGATAGAAATTGCCCGTCGTTCGCGGGGAACTCCCCGCATCGCCAATCGTTTACTGAGGCGAGTGCGGGATTATGCTCAGGTGAAAAAGATGGGTGTGATTAACCCAGACGTCGCCGCCGAAGCCTTGGAAGTCTTTAATGTTGATCCGGCGGGTTTGGATTGGACGGATCGGCTGGTGTTAAGTGTGATGATTGAACAATTCCAAGGGGGACCTGTGGGTTTAGAAGCCGTAGCCGCCGCCACCGGAGAAGACGCTCAAACCATTGAGGAAGTGTATGAACCGTATTTGTTACAGATTGGCTACTTACATCGAACCCCTCGCGGGCGGGTTGCTACAGACGCGGCTCGCAAGCATCTAGGGTATTGGCAAGAATGATATCCTCAAATTATGCCATCTACAGGATTAACCATGCATGGCTCGGCGCTTGAACTCCTCGTGCGCTCTAGACGGAAGTGATTCAACTTTTTTGGGCGATCGCTTTCCATTCTCACACGGCGCTTCAACGTTTGCCCAGTTCTCTTGAATGTAGTTTAGATCATCGGCTGATGCCACATAGCTTTCAACATAGCCACAATTGACACAAACATACGTATCCAGTGAAGCATAACGAGCGCTGGAGTTTCCTAGTCCTAGCGTCATCGTATTCAGTGCGGGAAATTTTCGGTTTTTGTTACTTCTGATCTGATAAGATCCACAGGAGTGGCATTGACCGTTCTTCATTGTCATGACTGCTTCAACCTTACAAGTTTGGCTTTCCTTTTGTCTTCATTAGGGAAACGGCACAATCCGGATGACCGTTAACTTTTATTTTCATTTCGCCAATGAAACGTGGGGGTCGTCTAGTCCACAAAATTCTGGTATAGTTCAACAGGCTGCTGCCAAAATAGAATTTTTCTCAATATCTTCTGACGTTGCCGGATTTACAGGCGCTCAATACTCTAAACTAGCATCAAAATCAACAGGTTAACATAGTCAATTGAATACTGCCCACCTGAAATTTAAATCTGACATCAAATCGGGTTAAACAACCTCAGGAAACATGGCTGTAACGCTCATTATGACGTGATTACTTTTGTGTGCAATCAACCTGATTCGATAGGACATCAATGTAACAACCTGTAGGGGCGACCCGCTTACATCAATTAACCACACCCGCCCACTCAATCGGGTCGGGTCGCCCTTTACTCAATTGGGTCTGATCCTCCTTGTGATGGTGACTTTATCCCATGAGAATTACCGTGTCAATAACATGGATAATACCATTATCTGCTTCGATGTCAGGGGCAACAACTGTGGCATTTTTGACTTCAAAACCATCAGAACAGTCAATTCGGATAGACGAACCCTCAACAGAGGTTACCGAATCGACCTTGGCTAAATCAGCTTGAGTCAATTTCCCGGAAACGACATGATATGTCAGAATTCGCGTAAGCTGGGGAATATTCTGGAGCAACGTTTGTATGGTTCCTGGTGGCAACTTAGCAAAAGCGGCATCATTGGGTGCAAAAACTGTAAAAGGACCAGGACTTTTAAGAGTGTCCACTAAACCAGCCGCTTGTACAGCAGCTACCAGGGTTTGGAATGAATCCGCACTAACGGCAATATCGACAATATCAGGCATTGATGTTAACTCATCCTCTGCAAAATAATCTCTTCTCGGATTTTTTCATTCTCCCATATCCCTGATATAGGAGCGGGTTTTATGACTCTCGTTTTTTCTCTCACCCCAATGAATTAAAGCCGCCCCGACTTTCTCTGATATGCTCCTAGTGGGGTTTTGATTGATTCAAACGCTTGAATCAGATTCCTTACTCTCCTTAATCTGCTCGCGTTTCAAGACACCCCATGGAAAGTCAGGTAAGTCACAAGCTAAAATCAGCGACATCAGTACTGAGGAGTCCGAATATGCGACATTTTATTGGCATCAGCGTCACCCTTGCCACAGCGGTACTTACGAGTGTTGCTTTTACGCCCACATCAGCATCAGCTCAAGCCGCTTACGGCAGTTATGTGGGAGTTGGTGGTACATTCGGTATTGAAGAAGATGATCGCGGTGAAGGGCGGCAATTTGGGGGAGTTTTGGCGGTACGGTACAAACTCTTAGAACTTCCTGTCTCTCTGCGAGCGCAAGCCCTGATTGGTGCAGGTACGGCGGTGGTGCCAACTATTTCTTATGATTTTCCCCTGAATTGGCAAACGGATGTTTATCTGGGGGCGGGTGCGGCGTTTGCTAGTGGTGATACGCCCTCGCCAGTGGGAGATAAAACCAGCTTCGCTTTGCAGCCGGGGATTGATTATGTTGTTCCTGGGGGTAGTACAGTGCTTTTTGGGAATGCGATTATAGCCTTTGATGCCTATCGTAACGGAGGCGGAACGGCGGTTTCGGTGCAGGGTGGCGTAGGGTTGCGATTTTAATAGGACACAAAAACAGTCGGTTTGTAGTAGCCACTTTAGTGGCTTCAAATACTTAATTTTCCAGCACTAAAGTGCTGACTACGAACAAATAGCAATCCGATTCTCACACCCCTGAATCTCCAATTCCAGTCGCGGTTCTGGCTGATTACAGAATAGAACACCCCGATAACCACTAGCAACCAGCGTAAAGGATAACTGTTGACTTTCCCTAGCTTCCACCATCGCATCTCCTAAATTTACCTGGCATTTTGCCCAATCTACACGTACCTCTCGATTACTGAGAATATCAGTAATTAAGACGTGATGGATTGATTTCATTACCTTAATTGCCAAGTGACGCACTGTAAATCCGATCACCCCATTCTCGAATTCCTCTACTCTTATTTCCGGGGGTAATCCAGTAATTGTGAGTTGCTCAGTGTTAGGGGATTGGGGACGTGTTGAGTGTGTAGGCGCGGGTTTAGGAACTTGCTTTTCACTATCGATAGTAACGTTTGTGCCAAACCCGCCCTGATTAGGTTTTGAGTTAACTCCCTTATCTGTCAAAGGACGTTCTCTTGGCGCTAATGGGGGAATCACCGAGATACCATCGGGATTAATTACCCACTGCTGCGCTTTTTTAATTAAATTCGACTGCAATTTTGCTGCTTTCCTCAGCTTTCCCTGATTTGTCACATAATCCACTTGTTTTTTCTTCGTCCCTATCCAACGTTCTCGGGCAAATTGACGCTGTTTTAGGTTATTGTCATTGACAAATTGCTCGTAGAATGCTAATATTTCCACCAATGCTCCAACTTTTTCCAGAGCAATTCCTATCTGTGGCATCAACAGGTAGTCTTGCCAGTCACAATTGGATAAAACCCGCTCTTTTATAAATTGTGCATAGTCCTGGCGTTGGTCTTTGCTCAAGTTTTGGGGGACTAATTCTGAACCTGCCAGTTCATAAACAATGTCGAAATTTAACGCGGCTTTTTCCTCGGTTGAACCGATGACATTGGGCAAATCGGTGTCTAGCAATTCGAGGGCATCTTGCCAGTATTTCTGGCGGAAGCAATAACGAAACAGTAGCCGTAGTAGCTTGATTCTAATCCCATCCTGCGTCGCCAGTCGAAAACAGTCTTTGACTTTAGCTAAGTCATCCAACCCCACATAAACCACACAGGCTTGTTGGTATTCCTGCTTCGTTTCTAACGCCTGGGCGACATAGCGCAGCCATTTGCGATCGCGCGGTTTGTCAGCTTGCCGCCATTGGTGGATAATTTGATCAGCTTCGCCTGCTTGTGCCAAATACGCTAATCCTTCTGGCATACCGACAGTAAAGGCTTTTGCCCGATGATAGTCTGGGGTTTGAGTTGCATTACTTTCGTCCCAATACTGTATCGCTTGATCATAATTTTGGGCGCGATAAAAACAGGTTCCCGCTTGCACCTTTAGTTCTGAGTAACCCGCTGAGGCTAAGATAGCTAGAACGTCGCCAAACTGCTGCCATTGTGATGAGGGTATTGAGGAATCATTAGGAATGGTTTCAATGCGACGGGCATAATCTTTAATTCCTTGCTGCCATTGTTTTTGCTGATTAACCTGTTGATTTCCCTGAAGAACCCATGATTCATGACTGATAATAAATTGAGTAAAACTATCCAGTGCGGCTAAATCATCAGCAGGTGTCACCATAAACCGCGCCAGGATGCCCTCAGCCGCTGATTGATGGTGGGGGTGCGAATCATACCAAGCCACCAATTCTGACCAGCATAGCCCCTGCCAGAAGCAATCCCACGCCTGATCGGATTCCCCCAACTCCAGGAAACAATGACCCGCGTCTCGATACTGCCTCTCAAACTTCAGCGCCCACGCCTGACAAGAGTTGGCTTGAGTGATATCCCCTAAATCCCGATAGAATTGTTTGGCTCGGCGTAGTAAACTGGGATTTTCCCCATGTAATCCTTTAAGCTGAAATTCTTGCGCGATCGCACCCGGGTCATCTTCACGCATTGTCTCGACCATATTTGGCATACCCGGTGCTAGGGTTTTCACATTATCTTGCCAACAGGCTTTCTGTTTAGCATATCCTAACATTGCCTGTAACAAGGCTTCATCACTGGCATAGTGCCACAGTTGACGGTTTCCTATGTCTGAATCGACGATAAATAAATAATCCGTTGCCCGACTAGCGGCGACATAGAGTTTATTGAAAAAGTATTCAACCTTAACTTTTTGATCAACGCCTTGTAGGTTCCAGACATTATCGCTACACTCTTCACCAAATTTATACAAAATTACCCGTTTAAATTCCAATCCCTTGGCAGAAATGGCACTTAAAACATTTTTTAAGGGTTCTGGGGATAGTGTGGAATGTTGAGTTAATTCTCTCATCTCCTCTGTTCCCTGTGACACACCGAGCGTGTTACCGAGCGGAGTCGAGGTAAGCCGAGGTGTTCCCTGTTCCCTCGGATTCAACTGCGGAAAGATTTGAGATAATACTTCATCCGTTTGGGCATACGCCAATTCTTCCCCTTCCTCACAGGGAACAATGATAATCGTGTCTTTGATATAAGTAATTAATTCCTCCGCACTAATCGTCTGATTGAGAATAAACATTTGCGGTTCAGGAAAATCACCTGGATGCCATGCGGTTTGGGGTTGGAGTTCGGGAATGTCAAACAGAACGTGACGCCAAAGCTGAATTAAGTTGGTGAATTGAACAATAGACAGACTCGACCGATAGTTATAGGATAGTTCCTGAAAATTAACCGTCAACTTTAATTGATCCGCCGGATCAAGGGCGGTAATCACTTCGGCATCAAAAGCCGTTTGGGTGCTAGACCAATGGAATCCAGTTGGGTTTAAGGTTTGAAAGGGATCACCGGCAAAGGCAAAGGGTAAACTAGGAATCGGTTGGTATCCCAAATGGTATTGGGAAAACAGCGACAACCGCATAATAAGCTGTAACTCTAGGCGGGTAAAGTCTTGGGCTTCATCGCAGAATATGGCGGTATAGTGGGGATGATAACACTTCAAGTCCAAGACTCTGGCAATTAAATCTTGGTCATCCCAGTAATCCAGTTCCGTGGTTAGATGTTTATACCAGTGTTGCCAAATCGTGTCATAGATTCCCTGAAATTTATCTACATCAATCGTGCGTTCTTTGCGAGGAACTTCCTCTTGATAGTCTTCCGGCGTCATGTCGTCCGATTGACCATAGCCTTTAATAAAACTGCGGATAATGTGCCAACAAATTTCTGGAGAATAGCGGCGGGATTGGGGAAGATGCAAGATCAGTTTGGCTAGGGCGGGTTCGAGACAGGTTCCCTGATACAGTTGTTTGAACCGATGGAAGGAAATATAGTGGTCTGGATTAAACCGTTGTCGTTCCTGGGGGGGGAGTAAGCTTAACAGAAATTTACCAAAAGGTTGAAAATAGCGATCGCAATTAGGAATGTCATCACCGGGACTGCGTTCAGCGACAAAGCGATGGTGGGAACGCAGGAGTCGATTCACTCCATCTCTGGCAATGTCTAATAACCGTTCATTGTAGGTGAGAAACAGGGGTTTACCCGGAAGCGGTTCGGGACGGCGATGTCCTTGGGGGGTGTAATATTTACGGTAGCAGTAGTCGGCAAACAGATAAATTAGCATCGTGGACTTGCCACTACCCGCCCGTCCATTAATAAATAGGGGAAGTGAATCGGTTTGGGGGGTGGGACAAGATACCGATTGCAGAATCTCCTCTTCTTCCGGGGAAAGGGCGAGATTTGCCTCTCTCCCCCGTTCAATCGCCAGCCAACTTTCGGCATCGGCTAAGAGGTAAGCGGGATAGGAACGACGGGCGAAGGGCGTTAATTCGTGGATAGTCAGGGATTGGGATAAGCGGTTGGGGGTGTTTGCACCATTAAATAGGGTGGTGCGCCGTCCCACGTCCCGAATCTCGGCGCTGGAGGGAGGGTGATCAAAGGCGGCTAAGAGAAATAGGACACCGCGAACACTCGCATCCGTGGTTTCAATCTGGCTGTAGAGAACGTAACAATTGTTTTCACTCCAGAGGTTGACATTTTCGGGAAGCTGGGGTTCACGGGAAATAATCAGAGTTTCGGCGAAGCTATCGGTTGGGATGGCGGTACGATGACCATTGCCATTTCCTGTAGATATAGGTGTATTGGTATTAATCTGGGAAATAATCTGATAATAAGTTTTCCACGCCTCTTGCAGTTTAACCGTGGTCAACTGTCTCACCCATTCTTCACTTTCATAGATCACCCAATCGTCTGGGACAATATCTCGTTCCCATCCCGGCGGATCAAGCCAAGGGCGCAAGCGTTGCGGGAGTTCAGGTAACGGTTCAACCGATTGTTGCTGAGATTGGGCTTGGGTTAACCAATCGCGAATCTGTTGCCGATCGAGTTGGGGTTCCAGATGGGTGCAACCATAATCAAGGGGGGATTCCAGAAACTGTTCATAGTCGTGATCACCCCGTTTAAAGATATCAATGAAGCACAAGAGTTGCTGATGATCCAGATGCAGGATACGACCAATCAGGCGTTGGTTGAGGATGCGGCGCTTTAGGTAGGGATAAACCCGCTCAAACCGGGATTGCACTTCATCGAGTCGTTGAGTTTGCAGTTGAGTACACAGATCATCGATGCGATCGCGAATTCCATAGCGTTCTGCTTTCTCATTAAACCCAGAGGTGCGATAGATGTACATTCAAGCGTTCCCGTTCTTCTTCTTAGTCCCTATTCTCTTATTTTCGTCTAATGGAGAAAGTAGCGGAAACGAGTTGAGTAACATTTTATAGTGACATACTCCTACACTAACCTGAGTACAGGTATAGTGTAGGCTTCTCAACCAATCCGGCTATTGCGTAGGAGACGTTGAGCTTTAAGAACGGGATGCCCCTCCGCTCTATTTTTTATGTTGATAGCTGCGTTATGAT
>NZ_JAVJNP010000115.1:0-57523 GCF_040217205.1 Coleofasciculus sp. A1-SPW-01
AATCAACACTCACCCGATTAATTTATTGGTCATTTCTGTACCGACAATGACCCGCCTATCCATCCCGACACCAACCTGGGTTGTTACTGAGCCTGTCGAAGTACAGGTATGGTGTGGGGCTTCCGGCGAACAGAGCTAAACCCGCCCCGATCAAATGCAAGAGTTAAATTCCCTGTTCCCTAAGACTTCTTATCGCCTTCGAGGAAAATCTTATAGCCAATAAAGCCAATAACACCGATAATCATAATCGTCGCGATCGCAGCACTCACCCGTACAACCAGAACCGCCGCCACGACAAAGGCTAAGAACTTACCGAACATCACTAGCTTTCTCCCCCACCGTTGCAGCTTTCCTTCTGGTTGCTCATGCTTAACGGTTTGGTAGAGAGGAGGTTGATTAATTTCCGCTTCCAGTTCGCGTAGTCGGAGTTCTCGCTCTCGTTGGATCAGATCGTGTTCCCGGCGCTGAAGCTCTCGGTCTTCATTATTGGGAGAAGTCATGTCAGTTCATCCTAATCTCAGATCGATCACAATAGGTTATAAAAAGGTTAAAAGTCCCTAGCAATTTAGCTGACTCGTATTCATCATAAATTTTCTCTTACTTTAACCTTAGAGCCTCAGCATCTGCTAGATCCGGTTAAAAAAACTTTAGGGCAAACCTCCATTCCGGGAGCTGGGGAAGCTGGGGGAGCTGGGGGAGCTGGGGGAGCTGGGGGAGCTGGGGGAGCTGAGGGAGCTGGGGAAGCTGGGGGAGATGGGGAAGCTGGGGGAGCAAGGGTACATTTGTCTTGAGCAAGGTGATGCCAGACTTATGAAGGATGCTACCCGATTTCCTTGAATCAAACCCTCTGTCAATAAAGCTCAAAGTATTGATTGTTAATGGTTTTGGCTTTGTGCAGCAAGCCCTACTTAGATCACTATTCTTGTTGGGTTGGCTGATGTTCAGCATCAACCAGGGTTTCTTTAGATTGATCGAGCATACCCTTACCAGAAGACGTGCGCTTTTTGGCATGAGTTGACGATTCTACAGGACGGATGTCGTCATGCAGATGAATCTGAATTTTCGGTCCTGAACTAGCTAGACGGATAATCATCCCATCCACAACCGGCGTCTGGGTAATGCGTTTTCCATCGATATAGGTTCCGTTAGCACCTAAGCTGATAATTCGCCAACCTGAACCATTCCGCCGAAGTTCAACATGGTGACGTGAAACGACGGCGCTGTATAAAATGACATCATTATCCGTAGACCGCCCAATCCGAATCACCGATTCCGATTTAAAGGGCCAACTTTGAACAGGTACGGACTGGAGAGGATGCAGCAGGGTCAGAGTAATCACCGGTATTACATCATTCAAAAACGTGGGTCCTTTCGACTGACTGAATACTTCTAGAGTGTCCCATGAGTCTAGAACAGGTTGTCCTTGAGGGATACCATCGATCAACCCTAACTATTTGTCAATGGTCAGGAGTCAACACGGTAAAAGATTTTTCCGGAAACATTATAGAATTTACCTGTAAATCAGGCTTTTTATGATTAACCCCCCTCAGCTTCAGTACATAGGCAAGCGACTCAGGAGACTTGGAACAAAAACGTTACCATGTCCCCTTTGCCTAGGCTAATGCGATCGCCTTTGCGTAAGCGATGGCGATCACCTTTCGGTAACGGCGTATGGTTGATGTATGTTCCATTGGCGCTGCCCACATCTTCAAGATAGTAGGTATCTCCCTCAACACGAATATCTGCATGAACTCGTGAAACAATCTCAGAATTCGGAAAGCCAGACACATCAATATCAGGGGGAATCTGATCGTTAGGTTTACCGATATGAATCACACTCAGATGGGAGGGGAGTTCCATTTTGGTCTGGGTTTGTAGATGCAGCAGATAAACGGACTGCACCTGCAACTGTGTGACACTACCTAGCTTTGGTGTGGCTACAGGGGGCGGAGGGGGTTCTGTTTCCGGCTCCGGTGGGGCTGGCTTTTCTTCTTCTTCTGTTGTCGTTCCGGATTGCCCAACCTGGGTAACGGGTAGCTCAGGAGGGGGATCGGGTTGCGGGTCAGGGATGGGTGATTGGGAACTCATTGAAAGAGGTTCGGGTTCAATTAGAGGGTCAGGGGGGTCTAAATCGGGTACATCGGGAACCGACACTGGAGCTGGTGTATCTGGGCTTCCCGTTGAGCCACTGGCTTTCAGGTTAAAACCACATTGACCGCAGAAGCTAGCGTCTGTTTGAACTGTTGTACCACAGTTGGGACAACTCATGCTTGCCGGTAAAGGTGTATAGCAGGCTTCGCATTGAGTCGCACCGTCTGGATTTTGGTGATTGCAGTTAGGGCAAACAATCATAAGCTATTCAAGATTCACGCATTCAAAATTAGCAACAAAAGCGGTTTCACGTAGAGACGTTGCATGCAACGTTTCTACTGAGGACAAAACCGCCGAAATCCTTCGAGTCAGCATGAGCCTTCCTCCTTCATCAAAACACAGTTAACCGTTCTACCTTAATAACTTGTTACATCAGGCTCACGGATTCTCTGTCGTGGAAATGAGCATTAGCCTTTCACCGCTTGACCGGCTTGCTGATCTAAAAGCCACCACAATTCCCCTTGAGGCTGAATAAACCGCGCCGGATAGGTCAAGGGGTCAGCCTCAGCCGCGAAGATTTGAGCCAACGCAGGTTGCTTACCCGCCCCCGCCACCAGAAACATCACGCAATGGGCTTGGTTAATCAAGGGTACAGTAAAAGTGATCCGAGGTTGACCCTCTTTATTGCCCAAAGTAATCCGGCGATCGCAAACCTGTAGCGCTTGGGTATGAGGAAATAAAGATGCCGTATGCGCGTCGTCACCAATACCCAATAAGATCAGATCAAATTGGGGAAACTCGTCAGCGGCTACACCAAAGAACTCCCCCAGTTGAGTATCATGCTTCGAGGCATCTGCTTCCGGAGACTCTCCGTCTGTGGGAATGGGGTGAATATTCGTGGCTGGAATATCAACGTGATCCAACCAAGCCTGACGCGCCATCGCTTGATTGCTATCCGGGTGATCGGCTGGAACATAGCGTTCATCACCCCAAAAGATGTGCAGTTTATCCCAGGGTAGATTCTGGCTAGCTAGGGCTTCATAGAGGGGCTTGGGTGTACCGCCCCCCGCTAAAGCCAGGGTACAGCGCCCTGAGCGTTGGATTGCCTCCTGTATCTTCGTGAGGACAACATCACGCGATCGCTCAATCAGCGCGGCTTTATCAGGCAAAACTTCGACAATTTTCTTCATCAATCTGTGCTCCTCCGGCTCAACAGGTAACTTGGTCTAGCCGCCCGTTTCGTTGGATAATTGCAGTAGACCCCTAGGGTAATCATTCAAATATCCATGAGTTAATATGGGCAAGTCATACATGAACCCTAATTGTCCCATACCGTATGGGGTACACTCGGTTCTAGGGTAAAAAATTCCACTACTCCACTGTGTAGACGGCGGGGATTGCTAAGGACTTGCCTTAGTAACGCAAAGTGGTATCGTTGGGACTAAAACAGGTTTTGCAGGTTCCTGGGTTTCTCACCATTAAAAACCTGCTTGTAAACCATAGTGGGCGCGATTTCGGACCCAACGTAAGACGATGGGGTATCCGTCGCGGAATCAGGTTCAATGAAAAGTAGTACTATGTATTCTTCGTTCGCGGGTTTAGCACTTAAGATAGTCGGATTGATCATGATCCTATCGTCCCTGTTGGATTATCTGATCCTGATTATTCCCTCTCCTGGTGTTAGCCCCCTTCAGAATGAATGGCAGCTTAATTTAACCACCCAGCTCGTTGATCGGGGTGTTATCCCGATGGTGGGAATTGCCTTTTTGGTAACAGGATCTTGGATCAGCAATAACAGTGGTGGCTCATTACCGGAGCGAAAATCGTCAATAACGGACTTGAGATTCTGGGCATTTTTACTCTCCAGCCTATTGGGTTTACTATTCCTGTTGCTTGTCCCCTTGCACTTTAACAATGTCCGCATCCAAAGCAATCAAGCGATAGAACAGATTACTCAGCAAGCCCAGCAAGCTGAAACCCAACTGGAAACGCAAGTTCAGCAAATTGATACTCTGCTTGAAGATCCACAACAGCTAGAACGACTAGACCAAGCCATTGAAAGCGGTCAAGCTCAAGGAGAGCAACTCCAGCGACTCCAGGCACTCCGAGAACAATTGCAGGCGCTCAAAACAGATCCCGAAGCGATCGCTCAAAGAACTGAGCAAGCTCAGACTCAAATCCGCAGTCGTAGACAAGAACTTGAGCAACGCGCCCGAACTGAGGCATTAAAAAGAGGTATCCGCATCGGTTTAAGCAGCTTACTGTTAGCCATTGGCTACAGCATCATTGGCTGGATGGGATTGCGGAACTTGAGCAGTTAATCTGCAAGTCATTGCTATGCGAGCAACAGGCAAAAAGGTTTGATAATAGTCTCTAAATTGTCAGTTGATCGAGATTTACGATTCAAAGAAGATACACCAAAGCGTCCTAATCACCCATTCCGAGATAACAAATAACCTCTATTTGAGCCAGTTGCCAACTGCTGTAGGTAATCCCCAGTTCTGCTTTTATGTGCCATCGGTTACGATTGGCATTGAGGCGGATTGGGGTTCTCAATTTCAGCAAACCGCTTTAGCTAGACTCATTTTTTTACAACCTTTGACATGTTCTCGATTTATATCCTCACCTACAACGAAGAACGAGATATTGAAGCGTGCATCAACTCAGCGCGGCTCTCGGATGACATCATTGTGGTGGATTCGTGTAGTAGCGATCGCACGGTAGAATTTGCCCAACGTTATCCTGTGCGAGTTGTATCTCATCCCTTTGAAAGTCATGGGCGTCAGCGTACTTGGATGCTGGAGAACCTCCCGACTAAGTATGAATGGGCTTACATCCTAGAAGCCGATGAACGGATGACCCCAGCCCTATTTGCTGAATGCCTAGAGGCGATAAAGGACAACCAGTACGTGGGATACTATGTCGCCGAACGGGTGATGTTCATGAATCGATGGATTCGTCACTGTACTCAGTATCCCCGTTACCAACTTCGTTTACTGCGAAAAGGTCAAGTCTGGTTTACCGATTATGGTCATACAGAACGAGAAGTCTGTCATGGATCTACAGGGTTTTTGCAAGAAACCTACCCTCACTATACCTGTAGTAAGGGGTTTAGCCGTTGGATTGAAAAACACAACCGTTACTCCACCGATGAAGCCCGGGAAACCTTACGCCAGCTTGAACAAGGCACTGTCAACTGGGGAGCGTTGCTGCTGGGGCGATCGGAAGTAGAACGGCGTCATGCCCTTAAAGATCTGTCGTTACGCTTGCCCTTTCGTCCATTACTACGCTTTCTCTATATGTACATTTTCCTCGGAGGCTTCTTGGATGGACGCGCTGGCTTTACTTGGTGTACCTTACAGGCATTTTATGAATATCTAATTACCCTCAAGGTTTGGGAACTTAAGGATGAACAACTGCCCACCATTGAGGGAACCGATTCCCAACTCTCTTTCTGAAGACCAACAGATCAAGAACTATTAGCCTATGTTGTATTGATTCACCTCGGTCTTATTGCTCCCCCAAACCCCCACAGTTAGATAAACTGTAAGGTGTGATACAAGTTTTTTAAGATAGTTAACCGTACACCCCCCTTGAACAAGCTTAAATCGAGATATCAATACTTGCAACAATTCTTAACAAGCTTTACAACTAAAGATAGAACCCTCGACCAGGAGTACTGCTTCACTGGGGCAGCAAAAGGGGGTTGAGCAGGAGTTCATCCCCCTCAACGGCTGGGAAAGCTGGCGGTGATTGCCGTGATCAGGTCAAGGTTTCAACAGCTTATACCAGTAATTGAGAGAGCAATGACAGACGTTTAAGAGCCATTGTAAGGAGAATCAATACTCTGTGATCCAACGCTTCAAGCAGGACTTAAAAAACGACCTAATCGCCGGTCTCCTAGTAGTGATTCCCCTCGCTACCACAATCTGGCTGACGATTACCATCGCCAATTGGGTGATCAATTTTCTTACCCGTATCCCTAAGCAACTCAACCCCTATAATAACCTCCACCCCATTTTGGTCAATCTCTTGAATTTACTGGTAGGGCTAACGGTGCCCCTCCTGTGCATTCTACTGATTGGCTTAATGGCACGTAATATTGTCGGGCGGTGGTTGCTGGATTTAGGAGAACGAGTGTTGCAGGCAATTCCCCTGGCTGGATCAGTCTATAAAACACTCAAACAGTTATTGGAAACCTTGCTTAAGGATTCCAGCAGTAAATTTCGGCGGGTGATTTTGGTAGAGTATCCGCGTCAGGGAATGTGGGCGCTCGCCTTCGTCACGGGGACAGCAACGGGTGAAATTCAAGGCAAACTCAACGACACCATGTTGAATATTTTTATCCCCACCACTCCGAATCCGACCACCGGATGGTATGCTATTGTGCCGGAAACGGAAGTGATTAATCTTTCCATGTCCATCGAAGATGCCTTTAAGGTACTAATCTCTGGTGGAATTGTTGGACCGAGTGAATCCATGGGTGTACCCCTCCAGATGCCATACGGCAAGACGAAGCGAGAGCAACCTCTATCAGATATGCTGCAACAGCAGATGTTACCCACGGAAGAAAGTTCCTAGTTCCTAGTAATTAGGGATTGGGGAAGAGGGTTATTGATGTACATAGCTAGCTTCTTTTCGGGAGCTAGTAGAACAAAGGACAAAGGACAAAACCATGCAACCCCGCAGAATTGCTCGTGAACTGGCACTTTTAGGTCTCTCTCAGATGTCTCGTGAACCGGAACAGCTTGATGAAAAACAACTGAGCCAGATGGTATTAGTCGCCGTGAGGACTCTAACCGATGAAATTAACGAAGCCTTAGAAACAGCCTCAGCCGAACTCAAACGTGGGAGCGATCGCCTCCTTGGTAGTGAAACCCGGGCGATCGACGTGCGAAGTTCCAAAACGATGGTTGCTGAAGCCATTGAACTGACTCAGAAGGCGATTAACCGTATCGGTGTCGCGGTAGAAATCCCGGAAATGATTCAGCTTGCGAATCAAGCCGACGTGCGGGCTTATGCGATAGAAATTCTACAGGCGATTCGTCGTAGGCAAGTCGAAATTGACGAAATACTGGTTAAATCACTCAAAGATTGGCAAATCAATCGCTTACCCCGTATTGACCGCGATATTTTGCGAATAGCGGTGGCAGAAATGGCATTTTTAGGGATTCCTGATCGGGTAGCTATTAACGAAGCCATAGAACTGGCTAAACGCTACAGCGATCAAGAAGGGCATCGATTTGTGAATGGCGTGTTGCGGCGCGTCACTACCTGCATAAATGAGTCGGAGTCTTCAGCTCTAGAAAAGTTCATATAAGTTAAGTATTAAGTTAAGTCGGTTAGCCCAGGTGAACGAGGATCGTCATTCGTCCTTTGTCCTTTGTCATACTCGCTTCCCTTGAAAGCAAGCTCAAAACTGACAACTCACAACTATCTCTAATTAGGTGCAATGGTATTTAATTGGTTCCGCCGCCAAGTTGGTAAAAGTGCAGCCTCTTCCGAGGAGAAAGAAGAGAAGCAAGAACAGCAGTCAGCCACTCCCCCGGTTGAATCGCCGAAATCGGAGAGTGAGTCTGCTACTCAGGAGCAATCATCAACAGTTGCTGACGATTATCTGAGTTGGGCAAAAGCTGCTTATACAAACCTGCAAAAGCAGGAGTCAGCGCCCTCAGAAGCTGAAACTGAAGCGCCAGAGGTACAACCTGACACGGCTGAATCTGCCCAGGCTGAACTAACAGAGAGTACAGAAGCCATAGAAACTGCCCCGGAAACGGTGGAAGCAGAGGAAGCAGAGGAAGCAGAGGAAGCAGAGGAAACGGTGGAAGCAGAGGAAGCAGAGGAAGCAGAGGAAGCAGAGGAAGCCGAAGTTAGAGTTGATCAGAGTAGTACAGCCACCTCCCCAGAATCTCCGGTTGTAACTGAGGCGGAAACCGACACCGAACAAGTAGAACCTGAAGAAACGGAGGCTCCAACGGCTTCAGATACCATAGCCGACGTGGAAACTGACACAGAGGAACCTGAACCTGGGGCGGCTGAAGAATCAGCAACTGTGCCGATTTGGGCAAGGAAATCCGAACGGGAAGAACGACTTAAACGGCTTGAAGCAACGGCAATTGAGACGCCAGAACCAGAATCTGTCGCGCCACCCACAACCCAACCCGAAGCCGAGGCGGATATCGCCTTGGATGAAGAATTTTTGTGGTCAGCCAAAGTCTTAGCCGATCAAGGGCGTACCCCTGAGGATGTCTCCCCTGAGGAAATTAGCTGGCTAAAACAGCTTCGTTCTGGATTGGGCAAAACTCGTCGCGGCTTAGTCAATCAACTCAAGTCTATTGTCGGTCAAGGTCCGTTGAACCAAGACGCCGTGATGGAAATTGAGGCGTTGCTGTTGCAAGCAGATGTGGGTATCGAGGCAACGGATTACATTATTGAAACCCTGCAAGCTAGAATGCGCCAGGAAGTCTTGCCTCCTGAACAGGCGATCGCCTATTTGAAACAAATTCTCCGGGATTTACTGGATAAACCCTGTCGCGAGTCTTACGGTTCCACTTTTTTCCCGGAAAAAGACACCCTGAATATCTGGTTGATGACTGGGGTGAATGGTGCGGGAAAAACCACCACGATTGGCAAACTGGCTCACTTAGCCAATAAATCGGATTACAAGTGTTTGATTGGTGCTGCCGATACCTTCCGGGCGGCGGCGGTGGAACAGGTGAAGATTTGGGGAGAACGTAGTAGCACAGAGGTGATTGCTAATCCGGGCAAGAATACTGATCCAGCCGCTGTGGTATTTGATTCAATCACAGCCGCTCAAGCCCGAAATACGGAATTGCTTTTGGTAGACACCGCAGGGCGTTTGCAAAATAAGAAAAATCTGATGGAGGAATTGGCGAAAATTCGCCGGATTATTGACAAAAAAGCACCTGAGGCGAAGGTGGAATCGTTGCTGGTATTGGATGCTACCCTCGGTCAAAATGGTTTGCGTCAAGCTGAGGTGTTCTCGGAAGCGGCAAAATTGAGTGGTGTGGTGTTGACTAAGTTGGATGGTACGGCTAAAGGCGGTGTGGCTTTGGCGATCGTGCAGCAATTGGGATTACCGATTCGGTTTGTCGGTGCTGGGGAAGGGATTGAAGATTTACGTCCCTTCTCAAGTTATGAGTTTGTGGAAGCGTTATTGAGTGGATAATCAGACTGGCAAGCTTTGGATTCGTGATTTGCTCCTGGGTATTCTAAATGACAAATGACAAATGACAAATGACAGAAAAATGAGAGAAACATGAAGTGATGTAACAATAGCTGCGTAAGATTAAGAAGTATTGCAATAACTTGAATCTGTTGCTATGGTATGCATTGTCCATTTAGCGAATGCTTGTGGGAACTATGAATATCATGCTAAACATTGGCGACTATGCCCATCATCGTTCAACTGGGAACGTGGGTAAAGTTGTCGCTTATGGGCATCAAATCGTAGATGGTGTGTATTTACCCACTCTCAAAGTTGAAGTACAGGTAGTCAATGAGAGGGGGAAGAAGAAACGAATATTTATTGAAGACGTGTTTCAGGAATGGATGCAGGTGGAGCAAGGCGTTCATCCACGGAAGCCGACTGAGACGGATTTAGCGATCGCGTAACGTTGAAAGGGGGCATGGTGAGGCGTCCTAATTTCTCAACCTCGAAGGATTTTCTGCTACTCACCCGACACCCGAAACCCCGCACCTGGTCACCCCACACCCGGTCTAGTGATATCAATTGTAATTGTGCCGCCAAAGTCAGGGATAGGAGCAGCCGGTTTACTCAGCCGCACTTGTACTCGCTCGACTCTATCGAGCTTTAACAGAGCATCTGCGATCGCGCTGGCTAATTTTTCCACTAAGGAAACCTTAGAGTTGGCGATCAGTTGCTTAACCGTGTCAATGGCTTGGCGGTAATCCAGAGTGTCTTTTATGTCGTCACTCTCACCGGCGGGAGCTAAATCTAACCATAACGTCAGATCCACTTCAAACCATTGTCCAAGTACCCGCTCTTCTGGCAGATAACCTGTATAGCCATAAGACCGAATTTTATTGACCTGTATGCAATCCATAGATAAGTAGGTAGGGACAATTAAAGTTAACGGCGGTGATCGTCATTTGTCATTTGTCATTTGTCATTTGTTAGGGAACAGGGAACAGGGAACAGTGTAACGTAGAGCAGTTAACTCACGGCTCCCCCAGCTTCCCCAGCTATAAGCATTCTCTCTATGCTTTCTATTGAAAATCCAAATGCAAAGAATGGAGCATCGTCAGTTAATCTAATTGAAGAAATATTAGGAAGCGTTACAAACCTTAACTCTTCGCGGAAATTATGAGATAGTGTTCCAAAGACTTGACGCTTTCTGAGTGTACCGTCGTTCTCTCACTCCTCCGAGTCTAATGCGAATCACGAATCGTATACATTTTAGAAACCTGCAAGGTGACATATTCGGGGGGATTACTGCTGCGATTATCGCCCTCCCCATGGCACTGGCTTTCGGTGTTGCCTCTGGTGCTGGCGCTTTAGCAGGTCTTTGGGGTGCAGTTTTAGTTGGCTTCTTTGCTGCCCTATTTGGTGGTACACCCACTCTCATTTCTGAACCCACAGGTCCAATGACCGTGGTCATGACTGCCGTTATCGCTAACCTGACGGCGACGGCGGGTACAGAAAAGGGTATGGCTATGGCATTTACTGTAGTCATGATGGCAGGGGTATTCCAGATTATTATGGGTACATTGCGGTTGGGTCGATACGTTACCCTGATGCCCTACACCGTAGTATCTGGATTTATGTCTGGGATTGGATTTATCCTGGTCATCCTGCAACTTGCACCATTTCTGGGACAGGATAGTCCTTCCGGTGGCATCCTGGGTACAATCCAAGACATACCTGATCTTATACGCGATATCCAGCCCGGTGAAACGGCTCTGGCGGTTTTGACGGTTACGATTCTGGTACTACAGCCATTTTTATTGCAATCTGCGCCGTCTAATGTTAAGAAGTTTTTCCCACCGCCCCAGTTAATCGCGCTGGTGATCGGAACGGTAGTAGCATTGGTTGTGTTCCCTGAGATGGGCGATATTCGCCGCATTGGTGAAATCCCTCAAGCTTTACCTACTTTACAGGTTCCAACTTTTAGCGCGGCAGAATTCCAAACCATGCTCATTAATGCCTTGGTTTTGGCGATGCTCGGTTGTATTGATGCTCTACTCACTTCCGTTGTTGCCGATAGCTTAACTCGTAGTCAGCATAACTCGAACAAAGAATTAATTGGTCAAGGGTTAGGAAACTTAGCATCCGGATTATGTGGCGGTATCGCTGGCGCTGGTGCAACCATGGGAACTGTGGTGAATATCCAAACTGGTGCTAGAACTGCCATATCAGGTTTAACTCGTGCCTTAATCTTGCTAGTCGTCATTTTAGGTGCTGCTAGTCTAACGGCTTGGATTCCGATGGCGGTTCTGGCTGGAATTGCCCTCAAGGTTGGTATAGATATTATCGACTGGGGTTTCCTGAAGCGAGCGCATAAGGTTTCGATTAAGGGCGCCATGATTATGTATGGCGTGATCATCCTGACTGTATTTGTTGACTTGATTGTTGCTGTTGGCGTTGGTGTATTCGTTGCTAATCTATTGACCATTGAACGTCTCTCCAAACTTCAAGCCAAGGATGTTAAGACGATTACGGATGCCGATGATGCTATCCAGATGACCCCTGAAGAGAAAGAACTGATTGATCAAACTGATGGTCGCATCCTATTGTTCCACCTAAGTGGACCGATGATCTTTGGGGTATCCAAGGCAATCTCCCGTCAGCAAAATGCGATGGCAGATCATGATGTCCTGATTGTAGACTTAAGTGATGTTCCACACTTGGGTGTTACCTCTTCGTTGGCGATTGAAAATTCCATCCAAGAAGCTATTGATAAAGGTCGTCAAGTCTTCATTGTTGGTGCTACGGGTCAGATTAAACGACGCCTGGAAAAATTGGGCATTCTGTCAATGTTACCTGCCCATAATTTGCACGTTGATCGGACAGAAGCATTGCGGCAAGCCGTTGCTGTGGTCAAGAGATATGAACTTCCAGCAAATGGTATATTGTCTACTGCTTATCCCACTCAATCCGATGATGTTGCCATCAGCAACTAGCCGGTTCTAATTAGGGATGATAAGAAAGGATTGGGATAATTATTAAGAATATTAAATCTGTAAATTTTCTTAATTTTGCCATAAAGACTTATAATTATAGTACAACTTAAACTTAGTAAAATAAGGTTTGTTTTTGCCAATTAACCAGATGCAAACCTTTGTCTAGACCGATAAGGATAGGTCTGTACCCAAAAACCGAGCTAGATGATCTGCCAATAAATTGATCACGTTAGGGTTGTGCGATAGGTATTCCTTTTATCTCAGCGCACTCTATGGAGGGGCTAAATATATTTGAGTGTCACTCAACCTCAAAGGTAACTCATCAATCAATCTCACAGACTTGAAAATAAACAATAGATGCAGACCATGATTTTTTCCGACCTGATACAACCAATTCCCATATTAGCAACAGCGCCAGAAAATGGGTCAATTGTACTCGCTGGTGTGTTGCTCAGTTTAGTTATCATTTATCTTGCCAGTAAACTGGGCGGAGAGTTATCCAAGGCAGTTGATTTACCGCCAGTTTTAGGTGAATTAGTCGGCGGTGTTGTTGTGGGTGCTTCAGCATTGCATCTGCTTGTTTTCCCCGAAAGTGGCGCAGTTGCGGCTGATTCGCTACTGATGAAGCTGCTGCAATGGATTGGTGATTTAAGCCCAGAGGCTGTTGTCAATGTCTTTGAAACCCAGAGTGAAGTCGTCTCGGTTTTAGCTGAAATCGGGGTAATCATCCTCTTATTTGAGATTGGCTTAGAATCGGATCTCCGGGATCTCAAAGAAGTCGGTTATCAAGCGGCAATTGTGGCGGTGGTGGGAGTCGTCGCCCCCTTTGCAGCGGGTACAGCCGGGTTAATGTTTTTCTTTAATGTTGCCGCGATTCCGGCAATTTTTGCAGGTGCAGCGTTAACCGCCACCAGTATTGGGATTACGTCTAAAGTTCTCTCGGAATTAGGGCGTCTCAAATCAAAAGAAGGTCAAATTATTGTCGGGGCGGCGGTTATTGATGATGTTTTGGGTATCATCGTCTTAGCCGTGGTTGCTAGTCTGGCGAAAACAGGTGAGGTTGATGTTTTCAACGTTATCTATCTGATTATTAGTGCGACTGTTTTCCTGCTCGGTTCTATTTTCCTGGGTAAGTTTTTCAACCGCTCCTTTGTGGCGATCGCGGATAAGTTACAAACGCGAGGACAATTGGTTATTCCTGCGTTTACCTTTGCGTTTTTAATGGCGTTCTTAGCGAATGTAATCCAATTAGAAGCGATTTTAGGAGCATTTGCAGCGGGATTGGTTTTGGATGAAACGGATAAACGCAAAGAATTGGATAAGCAAGTGGTTCCCATTGCCGATATTTTAGTCCCCATTTTCTTTGTGGCTGTGGGTGCGAAAGCAGATTTAGGTGTTCTCAATCCTGCGGTTCCGGAAAATCGGGAAGGATTAGTGATTGCTGTTTTCTTAATTGGGGTAGCGATTATCGGAAAATTGGTTACAGGTTGGACATTTATTGGTCAACCTCAAATTAACCGCTTGGCGATTGGGGTTGGTATGATTCCTCGTGGTGAAGTGGGATTGGTGTTTGCGGGAATTGGTTCAGCTAGTGGGGTTTTGAGTAAGCCTTTAGAAGCCGCGATTATCATTATGGTGATTCTGACGACATTCTTAGCGCCACCTTTCTTGCGAATAGCATTTAAAGGTTCACCAGAGGCGGCGGAAGTTGAAGAGTCTAAAGAAGCTCTGGAACAAGCAGATTTGTTGGGATAGAGTATTGAATTAGATTAAAGATATGGAATCCCTCGACTTTATGCCGAGGGATTTTTTGGATCAATTTCACATTCCGCACTTGACGATGTAATAAGTATTTATACTATAGCGCTTCGCGCTGGTCTAGTTACAGTTTGTTTGTACGAATATCTCATCGGGACTCAGCTTCAGGTACGGGAGTTGTAAATATAGCAACCGCCATGGCTGTTAGGACACATCATTTATGTAGAGACGTTGCATGCAACGTCTCTACAATGGTGCCGAACGTCCTAATCGATATGTCTATTGCTATACACGCCTAGCGATCTGCTATAAATCCGGGTTAACTACCCCCTTTACAGCAGATTGCCGGTAAATACTGTACCTCACGAACTTGCAATACGCTGTATCAGTCCTTCAAGGAGGTCTGCTTAGACTAGGAAGAGCTTGGGCAAGGCTTCTGGCAAGAGATGGATAACCTGGTGGAAATGCCCGCCTTCCTTCAAGTCCAGAAATAAAATTTACCGATATGGTAAAATATTTACCGATATGGTAAACTTTATTTTGTAAACTCTTATGGAAATTGATTTTAAGGACAAGAAATTCAAAGCCCTGTGTGAGCAGGAAAAATTGGCTCAGCGTAAGTTGGGAGAACAGATGGCTCGGAATTTACAAGCCCGATTAGCTGACTTAATAGCAGCTTCATCGATAACTGAACTTTGTGCTGGGCATCCTCACTCTTTAAAGGGAGACAGAGCAGGACAGTATGCTCTGGAGCTAGTGCAGCCAAAACGCTTGGTGTTTGAGCCAGACCACGACCCAGTGCCCCGACTTAAGGACGGTGGCATTGATTGGAGTCGAATAACACAAGTCCGCATTATTTGGATAGGGGATTATCATGACTGAAGTCTTACAACCTTTTATGCCAGATTGGATCTCGCCCCCTGGAGATACTATTGCTGATTTAATCGAGGAACGAGAGTGGAGTCAGGTGGATCTGGCAAAACGCCTGGGTTACACCACCAAGCATGTTAGCTTGTTGCTCAATGGTAAAGCACCGATTACCGAGGAAACAGCGCTTAAGTTAGCAAATGTCTTAGGCAGTAATGCGAGTTTTTGGTTGAGCCGGGAGGCACAGTACCGTGCCAAACTCGCTCAACAGGAAGCAGAAAAGGATTTTCAGAAGTGGGTTTCTTGGTTGGATGAGTTGCCTGTCAAGGAACTGATGGATCAAGGGGTGATCCTAAAACAGCGTAGAGATACCAAAAATAAGCCTGCCATTGTCCGGGAGTTGCTCCGTTTTTTTGGCGTCGCTTCACCGAAGGAATGGCAAAACTACTACGCCAACATGGAGGCGGCTTTCCGCCGCACTCGGACTGAGCAAAGTGATGTGGGGGCAATTTCAGCTTGGTTACGCCGGGGAGAAATTGAGGCGGAAGGATTGAACTGTCCCAAATACAACAAAGCCAAGTTTAAGAGTGCGGTTCAAGCAATTCGGCAACTCACTTTATTACCTTCGGAAGAATTCATGCCTCAGATGCGTCAGTTGTGCTTGGATGCAGGAGTTGTGTTCTGTTTAGTTCCAGCGATTCCACGGGCGCATACGAGTGGGGTAGCTCGCTGGCTGAATCCTCATAAGGCACTGATTCAACTTTCGCTCTATGGTAAGACCAATGATCGCTTCTGGTTTACATTCTTTCACGAGGCAGCACACATTCTGCTGCATGGGAAGAAGGAGATTTTTCTGGATGAGTGGGAGAAGGGAGAAAAACTGGAGTCGCAGCAAGAAGCAGAAGCCAATCAATGGGCGAAGGAATTTTTGATTCCGCACGAGTACGAGCCTGAACTGCCTCAATTGCGATCTAAAGAGAGTGTTAACGCCTTTGCCAGTAAACTTGGTATCCATCCCGGCATTGTAGTGGGGCGGTTGCAGTATGAGGAGGTGATTCAAATGAGTTGGATGAATGATCTCAAGGCACGTTTTGAGAAGATGTTTTCCCCTCTGGAACAGCAACCTGAAGATGATTTCGCTCAGGCTGCAAGCTATGTGCTGGATAAGAACAAAGAGCTATACGAGCGCCTTTCCTGATGCGGTATCTGTCGGTTAAAGAGGTGTTGAGGTTGCACGATCACGTAATTGAGCAAACAGGGGGTACTTCTGGAATTCGAGACCAGGGTGCGTTGGAGTCAGGGGTTGTTCAGCCGCAGATGACGTTTGGCGGGGAAGAGCTATACCCCACGTTAGTAGAGAAAGCAGCCGCATTGGGGTTTTCTTTGGTGATGAATCATTCATTTGTGGATGGCAATAAGCGAACAGCTCATGCTTCGATGGAAGTGTTTCTGGTTCTCAATGGGTTTGAAATTCAGGCATCGGTTGATGATCAGGAAGTGGTGATGCTGAATTTGGCAGCGGGAACCCTAAAGCGAGACGAGTTTACTGCATGGCTACATAAAGTTGTGATTCCGATAAATTTGTAGATAGGAGGTTGAAGGCAAGAGTTCGAGATCTGAAGTTACACCAGTGCAGATGTACTATACCCAGCGTCAAGCCTTATTCCGTAGTGGTTTGATCGCTCAAAACCCTCAAAAAGCGTACCCATGTAGGGCGACTAAAAAATCGCGCAAAGCCGCACAGTGAGGCAGTGCAAGATTTTTTGGATGGGGGAACTTCAGATTAAATTAGCAACTGGTTTACCGATTCTGAATTTCATCTAACGCTTGATGTAACGCCCCACGATGTTTCCAGCCAACGAACCCACTGTAAAGACATTCCCCTTCGGGATTCGCGACAAAAATATGATCAACTTGTAACGGATTTGTCCAGAGGCGAATCGTGAATCCGTTGGCAAAAGTGATGTAGGGTTGACTCCGGGGAAAGTCTCGCGGATGAGCATCAGTCATTCCGGGTACTGACTGCAAGCGTTCAATTAACTGAGCGGTAAAATCTAGGGGGTAAGGGTTAGTTATTGTCGGATTTGCCCAAAATTCCCGGATAATTCCGATGACTGTGGGATGATTTTTGAGTTGGGCATGGGCTAAATTGGGGATACTCACAAACTTAGCATGGGAAAACTTGGTTGATTCAACGGTAATTGTTCTATCGCTACCCCCATCTATATCACCAGCAATGACTAACGTAGGAATCTTTTTGGCGATGGATTGAGCAATCTGGCGGCGATTGATACCTAGGGCACCAGCCATACCGATACCAACACTAAAGGGGTCGATTATTCGGGCTAAATCTGACCCGCCAATGGGGGATGCAACCAGTACAAATGATTCTATCTGAGACCACCATTCGGGATGTTGATTGAGAATTTCTAGCCAAATTAAACCGCCCATGGAATGACCGATAATTCGGATCGGAGTATTCGGATACTGGCGAATGGTTTCAGTGGCTATTCCTTCGACCTGTAGAATTAAGGGTTCAATGCGCCACCAGGTTTTTAACCAACCGAGATTGGGTGTAACCAAGTGAGACTGGGGAGTGGCTAAAGTTTTGGCTAAGGCTGCGATCGCGTGGTGGGTATCCGCCCAGCCGTGTTGGGCAAATATAATAAAATCTGGGGTTTTTGGCATCGTGATAGTTAGATGAGGAAGATGGAGGAGATGAGGAAGAGAATTTGCAAAGGACGAATGACAAATGACGAAAGACCAATAACAAATCAACCATCAATTATTACTGGATTTTGCCAAAAGTCGCGAATCACTTCCGCTACAGCCGGATGATTTTTTAGGGTGGGATGAGATAATGTGGGCAGATAAAAAAAGTTTGCACCAGGAACCTTGGTTTCGTCTAGAGTCACTGCACCATCTGTTCCGCCACCAATATCGCCCGCAATCACTAATGTGGGAATCACTTTAGCAATGGATTCCGCCATCTGGCGGCGATTTTCAAGCATTGCCCCAGCTATCCCCACACCCATTCCCAAAAATGTAAAATTTCGGGCTAAATCCACCCCGCCAATAGGAGAAGCCACGAGAACAAAGGACTCCACTTGAGACCACCATTCGGGATGTTGTTTGAGAAGTTCTACCCAGATTAATCCGCCAAGGGAATAACCAATAATCCGGATCGGGGTTTGGGGATACTTGGCAATTATTTCCGTAGCAATTCCCTCCACCTGCTTGATTAACGGCTTAATTCGCCACCAGGTTTTCCACCAACCCAGATTGGGGGTAATCACCAGCGTCTGGGGAGTCGCCAGAGTTTGCGCCATTTCCGCGATCGCGGCTTCTGTATCTGCCCAGCCGTGTTGAGCAAATAGAATGTAATCTGGGGTTTCTTTCATCGTGATAGTCCGATGGAGGGAGATGGGGTGATGGGAAGGTGTAGAAACTCAGTATGCTACTTCTCTGTTCCCTGACAAATGACAAATGACAAATGACAACTTATCCACTTAGCTTAGCTTTAACCATGGCTTGAATCTTACGACCTTCAGCACGCCCTTTGAGTTTGTCCATGGCGAGTCCCATGACTTTCCCCATGTCTTTCATCGAACTTGCGCCAGTTTGGGTAATAATTTCATCCAGTACCGCTTCAATTTCCTGATCGGATAGTGGGGCGGGGAGATATTCTTCAAGTATGGCTAACTCTTTGGCTTCTTGTTCCGCCAAGTCTTCCCGTCCAGCGTTACGATACTGTTCCATTGAATCCCGACGCTGTTTGGCAAGTTGCGCTAAGAGTTCAAGTTCCTGAGTTTCGGTGAGCGTCTCTTGTCCTTGAGGGCGCAAGCTGACCTCTTTTTCTAGGATCAGCTTTTTGATACTGCGAACCGTTTCCAGCCGAATTTTATCTTTCGCCTTCATCGCGACTTTGATATCTTCAGAGATGCGGTCTTTGAGGCTCATTATGACGATTGAGGAAACAACTGATTAAATTATAAAGAGTAAACCGGGCGATCAACGGGATTGGCTCATTAGGATTTTAAGTTTAAGTTGAACAGCACTGAATTCATGCAAGCTAACTATAGTGTGTCAGATATTCAGCAGTTATTCGAGTTTCTCAAAAACCAAGGCACATTTCAGTTTCCCTCACTAGAGAATGGCTTATTTGCGGCGGCTCTATTAAAAAGTGACACCGAATACACCGACTATACCAGTGTCTGGGTACGAGATAATCTCTATATTGCTCACGCTCATTATGTTATGGGAGAGGTTGAAATTGCGCTGAAAACCGTTAAGGCGCTGATCAGCTATTTCAATAAGTATCGATGGCGTTTTATCAAGATTATTGAGGGCGAAGCTGACCCCCAGAATGTGATGGAGCGCCCCCATGTGCGATTTGATGGCAAAAATATGGCAGAAATAAATCAAAAATGGGCGCATGCTCAAAATGATGCTTTAGGATATTTTTTGTGGTTTTACTGCCAATTGGCAACCCAGGGAATCCTGAATCCTCAAGGCGATGATTTCGCTATTTTGGTATTATTTCCCCGTTACTTTCACGCGATTCGCTATTGGCAAGATGAAGATAGTGGTCATTGGGAGGAAAAACGCAAACTAGAAGCGTCTAGTGTTGGCGGAGTCGTTTCGGGGTTAAAAGCGCTGCAAACCCTGCTCAATCAAAGAGAAAAGTGGTCTGAGATACAGGAGTGCGATCGCGCTTTCTCCCCATCTTTTTTAACTGAGCTAATCGCCCAGGGAGAATCAACCCTAGAAACGATTTTACCTGCCGAATGCATCCAACCGGAACCGAAAAAGAATCGACAATATGATACAGCATTATTGTTCCTGATTTACCCGTTACAATTACCTGAATCGTTCTCTGGGACAACTTATACCAAGTTGCGTTCTATCATGTCATTCTGAGCGAAGCGAAGAATCTGGACAGATGCTTCGCGTCACTCCGTTTCACTGCGTTCTGCTCAGCATGACAGATTCTACCTTAGACTGCAACTTGGTATTACTGGAAAAGATAACCATATCATCGAGAAGATGACTCCTATGTTCCTAGTGATGCCACACCATTACTTTGGACACAAGCGAATTTAGCTGTGGCGCTGAATATGATGGAGACGAGTTTATCAGTCGGTGTGAAAAATTAAAGTTAACGGTTGAGATTAGGAAGGATCAGGGAACAGTAAGAGGGTTAGGGGAATTTACAAAGATTCATACAGTACCGTTTTGTTTTTTCCGACTACTTACTATTGATTAATTAAATCGTTTATTTTAATCAACATCTTCATCTTGTTCCCTCTGCCACTGGGTTAACACGTCACCCGGATTAAACCCACGATACTGAAGATAATTCCATAGTTTCCGCTTTGTTTTCGGATCAATATCATGAAAATCAGTAATTTTATACTTTCGCACCACCTTAGCTTTTAAACCATCCAGTTCTACCCCTTCTTCCTCCTCCTCGGTTTGAGACTGCCAAATTTGTTCAAAAAAATCCGAATCAATTCCCTTATCTCGGCATTTACGTTTAATGACTATTTTGCCATATTTGCCTCGATAGGACGTGATCATGCTTTCGACAAAACGAGTATCCGATTGATAATTAAGGCGTTGCAGATTCTCAATAGATTCAGTAATATCCTGGGCATCAAAGCCTTTAGCTTGTGCTTTTTGAGTGAGTTCAAAAACACTATATTCTCGACGGGCTAAAAGTTTACAGAAATAGTCAATACAATTCATTGATTGTCAGGATTAAATGGGTGGACACAATTAAAGTTAACGGCTGAGATTAGGGAAACCCCTTTCATAAGTAGGGGTTGCTGAATAAGTCTTGTAGTGGGGTAGGGAGCTGGGGAAGCAGAGGGAGCAGGGGGAGCAATGATACATTTTCCCTGATAGCGGTGCAAGGGTATGAAAGGGTTTTACCTTATGTTCTTGAAGATGAGCCAATGTCCATGCTACTCAAAGCCTTGATAGATAAGGGTTTTGGGGTTGTGCAGCAAGCCCTAAGTAGGTGGGGGCAATTAAAGTTAACGGTAGGAATTATCATTTGCCATTTGTCACCAAACCCTCTTTTATAGTACATTTGTTCGGGGGACTTCTGTCAAACAAATCATTGGTCTGCGAGTCATGACCATCTCTGGCTGACCTAAGAAGAGAAAGCCGTTATTTTTGAGTCCAAAATGAAAGCGAATCAGAATGGTTATTTGAATGTCTGATTTGAAGTACATTAGGGCATTGCGGCATACCAGCAAATCGATTTTAGACATGGGTGCATGCTTTGCCAGGTTATGATGAGCGAAGATGATTGTGCGGCGAAGTTGTCGATGAAAGATATAATCGCCTTGTTCGGTTTGCTCAAAGTATTTCTCCAGCAGATCAGCAGTAATTTCGCTGACGTCTCTCGGTTTATACGTGCCGTTTCGGGCTTGCGAGAGAGCATCCTTATCCCAATCGGTGGCAATAAATTGAAGGCGCTGTAAACAGGATTCGATGCCCAACACTTCCGCAAATAGGATAATGAGGCTATAGAGTTCCTGCCCAAACGCACAGGCGGCACTCCACACTCGAATCGATTCATCGGGCTGTTTGCTGGCGATGATTTTGGGGATGAGTTCGTTGGCTAGGTACTCCCAGGAGGCGCGATCGCGAAAAAAGCTGGTCAGGTTAATTAAGACCGTGTTTAATAGAGGGATATATTCCTGCGAATGGCGCTGCAAATAGTGCAAGTAGTCCCCATAGCTGTCAATTTTTAACTGCCGCATCCGGACAAGGAATCGGCGCTCTAAGCTAGAACGCTTGTACCCGGTCAAGTCGCAGCCACGGCTGTACTTGAGATGCTCTAATAACGTTTCCAATTCCCACTCTGCTGCGGACATAAGCTGTCTCCCACCAATAAACTGGAGTATTTTGCCTCCCTTGAGACTTGCCAAACAAGATTTGCCGATGGCGCACTCAAGAATGTCCGATAACCTTCACTAGATTTGAGTCTAGCGATATCTCCAGTTTTGTTCAAGCAATGTACTTAGGCTCTGCTGCAGGGAGTTTTGTGGTGAGGGGAGGGAACAGTAAACAGTGAACAGTGAATAGTGAATAGTGAATAGTGAATAGTGAATAGTGAATAGGGAATAGGGAATAGGGAATAGGGAATAGGGAATAGGGAATAGGGAATAGGGAATAGGGAATAGGGAATAGGGAATAGGGAATAGGGAATAGGGAATAGGGAATAGGGAATAGGGAATAGAAATTTTGTCTCCCATCTTCCCCATCTTCCCCAGCTCCCCCAGCTCCCCCAGCTCCCCCAGCTCCCCCAGCTCCCTCATCTCCCCCTGCTTCCTACCCTGGAAGGATGAATCATTCGCCTACCCCCTGTCAGGATAGTCCTGTAGATTGGTAGCTGTCAGCGAACCCGAAAATCCTAGATTATTGCCGCAGGAATTGCACAAAGCTACTGCTAAACCGTTAGTCGGTGTAGATGTAAGCTATCAGCCACAAGAGGTAACAATAAAATTAATCGCGTATGAGTGAACAATCCACCCTCAACCCCACATCTACCACAGACCCGGTTAAAAAACCGGAACCCAATCAAAAATCCCATGAGTGGTGGCGTAGTGCCGTTATCTATCAGGTCTATCCCCGCAGCTTCATGGATAGTAACGGCGACGGTATCGGTGATCTGAAGGGGATCATGCAAAAATTAGACTATATCGCCTCCCTTCGCGTTGATGCCGTTTGGATTTCCCCGTTTTTCAAGTCCCCGATGAAGGACTTTGGTTATGATATTTCTGACTATCGTGCGATCGAACCCATGTTCGGCACGATGGAAGATTTCCAGCATCTCCTGAATAAGGCACATGATTTGGGGTTAAAGGTACTCATTGATCAAGTCTGGAACCATACCTCAAACGAACACCCTTGGTTTCTAGAGAGTCGCAGTAGTCACGACAATCCCAAAGCCGACTGGTATGTCTGGGCGGATGCCAAACCCGATGGAACACCCCCCACAAACTGGCTTTCCACCTTTGGCGGAAGTGCGTGGACATGGGACCCGAAACGGGAACAGTATTACCTGCACAACTTCCTCGCCGAACAGCCGGATTTAAACTGGTATAACCCGGAAGTTAGAGAAGCCATTCTGGATGTAGCCCGGTTTTGGTTAGATATGGGGGTCGATGGATTCCGTCTAGATGTGGTGAACTTCTTTGCCCATGACCGCCAATTACGGGATAATCCACCCCGACCCAAAAATAGGAAACGTCCAGCCGGGGCAGATGCCCACGATCCCTTTTTCTCCCAATGGAATAAATATAATTTCTGCCAACCTGAAACCTTAGAATTTCTCGAACCAATTCGGGAATTGATGGATCAATATCCCGGAACCATGACGTTAGCAGAAATTAGTTCGGCTGAAGATACGGTGGTTACGTCCAGTGAATATGTTAAAGGAGAGAAACGCTTACATACTGCCTATAACTCAGCCTTGATGCACGATGAACCGTTGAGTTATCAGCGAGTGCGGGACATGATTGAGCAGGTAGAAAGCCATTTCCAAGAGGGCGTCATCTGCTGGACAGGAGGAACCCATGATTTCCCCCGACTGAAAAGTCGCTGGTTGAAGTTTCTGATTGATGATAAATTTACCCACGCCGTCTTTGACCATCTATTTATCGCCCTCCAGCTTTCCTTGCGGGGAGGGTGCTGTATTTATCAAGGGGATGAACTGGGTTTAACCCAAGCCACGATTCCCTTTGAAAAAATGCAAGACCCCTTTGGACTCGCCGGGTATCCGTCAATTTTGGGTCGAGATGGGTCACGCACCCCTCTCCCTTGGCACAAAGATGCGCCTAATGCTGGCTTTACCACAGCAGAAGAACCCTGGCTACCCATTCCCGATGAACATCGCGACCAAGCGATTGATCAACAGGATCACGAACGGATGTCTCTGCTGAATAAATATCGCCGTTTGATTCATTGGCGCAAGAAACAGCCAGCGTTACTGAAGGGGGATTTAACCCTATTGGATACAGAGGAACCGTTACTCGGGTTTACTCGCCAATGTGATGAACAAAACCTGATTTGTCTGTTTAATTTAAGTCCAATACCTGTGCATTATGATTTATCGCCCTACCCCAACTGTTATCGAGCCGATGAGTCTGATTTTATCAACCGACGGTATAACGGGGTGGTAGAAATTCCCGGCTATGGCGTTTATTTTGGGAATTATTCGCCGGAAACTGAATAGCGTTTAATTGCCAATGGCGATAACAAAGGGAGGATTCGTGGAGATTCTCCCTTTTTATTCAGAAATACGTTTTGACCAAGTTATATAGCACTACGCACTAAGGTTAGGACATATCCAGAAAAATTCAAATCGCTTGACCCTGAGCGACTTGTACCGAGCGAAGTCGAGGTAAGTCGAGGTGTTGCCTATTGCCTATTCCCTGGCGCGTAGCGCTATAGTAGATTGGGTAGAGCGTAAGCGTTACCCAACAGAGATTAAAAAACCTTACCTACAAAAGGGAAACAAAGTAGGGGCGCATAGATGTGCGCCCTTACCAACGCCGAAAAACTGACTACCCCCGTTTTGGTAGGGACAAGACAAAGGGCACAAGGCAAAGAGTAGGGATGCAAGGTATAGAAATAATAACTGTTTAGACAAACATAATATCAATCCAATAATTTATCCACTGCTACACTAAATCATTGTAATACCTCCTGTGTCCTGGCGACCTCACCCTTACCAAACCATAACTTTTGAGTTTGAGTCAGCACAAATATTAAGCGATTCTCTGGTAAAACTAACCAAACTTCCTGACAACCTGACTCCAAATACTCAGTCGCCTTTGCCCAAAAATCCTCAACTAAGTCAGTCGGGGAAGCCACTTCAGCAATTAACGGAAAACTGACAGGAAGTACCTCAAACTCACCATACTCTTCAAGCAATTCGCGAGTGATATAAGCAACATCGGGACGCCGCCCTTGCTTGTTAGTACGACAGGGGGCTTCTGTCAATACCTCTCCCCCTTTCTCACTGGAGATTTTATAACTTCTCCAGTAATAATCTAATCTGGATTGAGTGACACTGTGCTTAAACGTCATGCCATTTTTCTCAACAAGTTTACCATTAATCCACTCCATGCGATCGGGAGGATTTTGCATATAGTCTTCCAAGGAGAAAACTTGTTGTCCAACAGGAATAGTCACCATATCTGCTTACTTTCCTTGTGTAACAATTACAATTGACAGATAACTTAATCTAGGAGCGATTTTCTGTCGCTTCAACCAGTTCCGCCATAGAACAATTCAACATCTCGATCAAGCGCTGAACCTGAGCCACCGTCAAGCGAGGTGGATTTGAACTCGTCTCCCACACGTAGATTGTTTTTTCCGTCACTCCCAACTCCATCGCTACTTGTCGGCGAGTTAAGCCAGCACGGTTTCGCAATTCCATCAAAGTTACTTGATTACTTGCTTCAGTCATTATATACTGAACGGTAATTACTATATGGTATAGATAAAACGGTAAAAACAAGAGATACACTAAAGAGCAGACGACGGGGTATCTGTGCTACAAACAAGCCCATCGCCTATCTTGGAAACTGCACAAACCGGGTCAGATCACATTCTATCTGTTAACCTGGCTTCCTGCGCCCATAAATGAATGGAATTTGTTAAAATCAAATCGGAATTTCAATCACAAACTCTGTTCCTTGACCCGGTGTGGAATTACAGGTAAACGTTCCGCCATGTTTTTCAACAATGATTTGATAGCTAATTGACAATCCTAAACCCGTACCTTTTCCCGGAGGTTTAGTGGTAAAAAAAGGCTCAAAGATTCGCTGTTTCAGTTCCTCATCTATTCCCGGTCCGTTATCGATAATGCGAATAACCGCACACGCCCCAGATTTCCCATTATCAATTAATTCTGTGCGAATCCAGATGGATGGCGTTATAGTTTGCTCACTGTCCCCATTCGCGGGTTGAGAACGCATATCTTTTAGGGCATCAATGGCATTACACAGCACATTCATAAATACCTGATTTAACCCACAAGGATAACAAGTAACTAAAGGCAGTGTGCTATAATCCTTGAACACTTTAATTTCTTGCTTGTTTCCTTTGGATTTTAAACGATAGTAGAGCATGACTAGGGTGCTATCTAGCCCTTGGTGAATATCTATCGATTGCTCTTCGTCTGCTCCAGATAGAGTTTTGAGGGAATAAACAAGTTGGCGCAGACGTTCAGCCCCCATTTGCATAGATGATAGGGTTTTGGGAAAGTCTTCAAGTACAAACTCTAAATCAATTTCTTCTACTTCCTGTTGAATTTCTGGTGCAGGTTGAGGATTATATTTGCTGTAGAGTTGGAGTAAATTTAATAAGTCTGTGGTATACTGTTGAGCATGAGGAAAATTGTTACATAAGAAATTAACCGGATTATTAATTTCGTGGGCAACTCCAGCCAGTAATTTACCTAAAGTGGAAAGATGTTCTTTTTCGATCAACTGTTGTTGCGTCTGGCGCAGTTGATTTAATGTCTCCTCCAGTTGTTCGGCTTGGGCTTTATATTTTGCTTGAGATCGCCGCAAGGATTCTTCGGTAACTTTGCGCTGGGTGATATCGGTGACGAATCCTTCATAGTAGAGTAAATTCCCGTCGCGATCGCGCACCGCCCTAGCATTCTCACAAATCCAGATGATCTGCCCATCTTTTCGATACACCTGGGATTCAAAGTCTGTAACTGAATCGTGCGATCGCAGTTTCTCAATAAAGTCCCGGCGTCGATCCGGATTGACATAGAGTTGTTGTCCAATGTCGGTTAGCGTTTCCAATAGTTCAACTGGGGATGCATAACCATAAATCTTTGCTAGCGCTGGATTGCAGTCAATAAAATGCCCGTCTGGAGTGGTTTGAAAGATGCCCTCGACGGCACCCTCAAACATGCTGCGATATTTCCTTAGGGCTAACTCCATATCTTGACGTTCTGCAATTTGAGTCGCTAATTCCTCATTCAACACTTCTAACTGCCGAGTTTGCTTAACCAAATTAGGACACAAGGGGTTGTCTGACTCCGACCAATCAGGTGGACTGTTAACTAAACGGTCGCTGCTGGGAAGTAACATGGGGTATTGCTAAGCTTATCTGGGCATTACTACTAGCTTCTAGGATTCGGATCACGCTATCAGTGATATGTAGTCCGCAATACTTGTGATTTCAATCACTAAATTGAGTGAGATGAGTTACGTTAAGCGCTACGTGTCTCGACTGCCCTTGATTGTACGGACTGTTGCCAAAAATTGACTCAGGAACGGTAACCCGCCAATAGCAGGTAAAAAGTAACGCGAGGTACACAACAATCCCAAGGCGGCGGCAGTTGCGGGATCTAGATAGTCCTGATAAAACAATACTAATGCGGCATCGCGTGTGCCAACTCCGGCAAAGGTTAGAGGTAACAATCCGGCTAAAATGGCGAGGGGAGACAAGGCGAGATTGACTAGAAATGGAGTCGTCGCCTTCAGCGCTAGGATAAAAAACCAAATTTGTAATAAGTGTAAAAACCAAATAAAAATCGACGTTCCAGTAATTTTGAGAAGCTGACGTTGATCGCGCCAAAAATAGTCATGCATGTCGCCCCAAGAGCCTTGCATTGTTTCTAGTTTGGAGCGCATTTTTTTGGGGGCAATCTTGCGAGCCACGATAAAGAAAAAATAAGCAAATTTTCGAGACGCCAAGAGACAAATTCCCAAGATTAAACCCATTCCAACCGCCGTCGTCATCAGCCAAAATAGCCAATCTTTCGGTTGATAGAGTAATAAACCAAAAACACACCATAACAGCAGGGATAACAGATCACAAGCCTTTTCAAAAATTACCAGCGATAGCGAAAGAGTCCCACTCAAATGACCACGCTGTTTCATGAAATAGGCTTTGGCAATATCCCCCATCTTGGACGGCAGCACCATATTTAAAACACTTGCCGCTAAGATTAACCGATTTGCCTCAAAAAAGCCCAAGCGAGATCCACTGGGCATGAGTTGTTGCAACCGCCAAGAGGTGAATAAGGTTAAGGGAACAACCATTCCCAAGCTTACAGGCATCCAGACGCGATCGCTATTTTGAAAAACGGCAACGAGTTCGGGAAAATCAATTTTTGAGTAAATCACCCCCAGGATGATTAGGCTGACAGCGATTGAAATTAGTCGTTTCATAAATTAATTATTAGTCTTATGTCATTAGTTATTAGTCTTATGTCACAGAACAGTGAACTTAGACTCATGATTCCTACTTTTAAAATTTTCGCTCTAATCGCAGCCATTCATAAGCATCTAGTTTCTTAACCTCATTGGTTAAATCTAACCAGGGCTGTAATTGTCCCCGTTGAAACGTGCGACTCATAACCACATAAATCGAAGTTTGATCGCCTCCTATTCCGGCAGCAATCACGTCTTTCCAGGACTGAGCTTGCAACTCATCGGTGATATGCCACTGTCCATTTTTCCACTCGATCAAGCGACGGAAGTGGAACGGAGCTTTTTGTTTGCCTGTAATTAGCATTTTTTGTAAGAGTTTGCGGATTAAGTTGGGAAAAAAGCGACCCACTGTGAGCATGACAACTCGCAAAATTAGTAAATTTGTGGGGGTCATTTGTTTCTGTTTTGCCCACCCCAACTCTCCTTCAATCATAATTTCATTTTCCTCAACTTTGACTTGATAGGTATCAACTAAATGACCGACAGCATTTTTTATCTTTTTACCCGTTAGGACTTGCAATGAAAATTGAGTGTCAGAGGCGACTAAACGCTTGTCCTGAAACAGTTTAAATACTCCCCCTTTGTTTAAGGCTAAATACAGTTCCGTATTTTGGCGACGGTCAATTAAAACTTGTGCGTCCTTAAACCAAACTCGACCGGGAGAACGGGGAGTGGGTTCAGGTCGAGTTGACACAAAATCGCGCCATGTGAGTAAATAGTTCCAGGTATGGTGACCAATAATGTGATCGTCAGCATAGCAAGGAGCCAGTCCATTTGCCAGTCCAACCATGAAGCGATCGTTAATTTCTAGGGCTTGGGGATACCACTGTCCCACCAGTTCAAAACCATGGGGAAAGAAATTGTACGTATTGCGACTGGTATATTCTCCCCCATAAGAGCCATCCGGATGCACAAATTCTGCGGCTAAATTAACTGCTTTGATTAATGCTTCTTTCAGCCGGGGATCAGGTCTGAGTTGATAAATCCGCGCTAAACACGAAATCGTTAACGTATGGTAACCGGGATCACAACCTTCGTACTCAATAAACCAACCTTCGGGGTTTTGCCAGGATAATACCTGTTCTAAACGTTGTACTCTAGCTCTATCCCATTGGGTTGCTTGTAATAGATTAGACAGTAAGTCTAGACACAAAACAATTAACGCTTGGTGATTAGTCAGGCGTCCACTTTCTTGATGATGGGCTAGCCAATTGGCTCGTTGTTCAAAAAACTTTAAAGCAATTGGATTATTTAACCCTAATTCTTGATAACTGTCAATACAGGCAAGTAGGGAAAATGCCGCTGCGCCTCCGGCTCGTTCATAAGGGAAATAATCATCGCAAGACCCATCCGGATGAGCGCTTTTAGCCGCATAAAGAATTCCGGCTTCTACCCAATCTTGCATCGCTGGTTGTTGGTAGAAAGGATTATCGGATAATTGAGTATTGTAAGCCAATGCCAGAGGCAGAACAAACTCCTGAGCCATTCCACTGGGGAAATCGATAATTTTATACTGCCAGAAGTTGCGGTCAAAACAGCCGTAGGTAGGACTGTGTGGGTTGCGGTCTAGCAGGGTAAGGAGTTTGGGTATTTGGGCAAGGGCTTCGCGGGCAAACAGGTCTTTATTCATTGTCTTATGTCATTTGTCATTTGTTTGTTATACTCTTCAATATCAGCGCGTCGCCGCCGCAGTTGAATATCTTCTAGCAGCTTGCGATTCACCGCCATCAAGTCAGCAATTAATCCAAACATCCACAGTTGAAAGCCAATCAGAATTAAAATGGCGGCGACAATTAAGCTAGGCGCACGACTTCTATCCGGATCAAAGACCACCAACCAACGCACGCACAGAATCAACCCTAAACCGAAAGGAAGCGTCCCCAGAACAATGAAGAACTGGAGCGGTTGATAGGTCAGGAAAATGCGAATAATCGTAAGAATGGAGCGCTGGATATAAGCGGGAATACTCTTAACTAAACGGGACGGGCGCAGGAAATCATTGGTTCTAATTGGCACCGAAGCAATGGCAATGTTTTTCTGTCCCGCCTGAATAATCATTTCTAGGGTATAAGTATATTGGCTAAACACATTCAGTTGCAGCGCCGCATTCCGACTGATGGCGCGGAAGCCACTGGGAGCGTCCGGGATATTGGTTTTACTCGCGATTCGGACTACCCAGCTTCCTAATTTTTGCAAAAACTTTTTGGCGGGAGAAAAATGCTTAATTTGCTGGATGGGTCTAGCACCTATGACAATTTCTGCCTGACCCTGTAGAATAGGTTCGATTAGTTTGGGGATGTCTGCCGCACAGTATTGATTATCGGCATCCGTATTCACAATAATATCGGCTCCCGCCTTTAAACAGGCTTCTATCCCTGCCATAAACCCCTTGGCTAAACCCTGATTATGATCAAAGTTGACAATATGGTCAACGCCACAGGCTTTGGCAACTTCAACCGTTTGGTCGATACTACCATCATTGATAATCAGCCACTCTACTGTATCGACTCCAGGGACTTGGCGAGGAAGTTCTGACAGGGTTAGCCCTAGGGTAGCTTCTTCGTTATAACAAGGAATTTGAATGATTAATTTCATTGCACGTATCGCTAATACAGTTGAGTCATAAGATTAAAATACCGCTTCTTTCTGACAACTAAGTACCTAGACATAAATTCTGTACACTGTACTGATTTGGTATTTTCCTGGAAACCTTCTGCCCGGTTGGTGAGCGCGGCAACTGAGCCTGTCGAAGTTCAGTCGAGCCGCGCTCACGCCGAAGCCCTATCGAACCGGTTGGTGAGCCTGTCGAACCACTGCCTAGTCGCAACTATCCCGTTTATCCTTTGGCTCTAGCTTGCAGCCAGCCCCAACGCAGTACCCAAACGCCTGCTCCAATCAACAGGGCGGCTAAAAGTCCACCCACCCAAACCGGGATACCAACAGCAGGCAATACCCACCACCATACCGCCACAATATGTAACAGTTGAGCGCTGGTCATTTGGTCACCGGGCGGTGGTTCTCCAACTTGCCCTAGGACATCTCGAATATTTGTACTTAAGGCACTGCTAACCTGGCGATAGGCGGCGCCCCAAGCATTAAACAGAGGAGCATAGCTGGGCGAATCCCATAAGGCTCTGGCTCGGTTAATATATCCTCCATCAAGGGCTTCGGCATAGTAGCGTTGAAAATACGATACCAGGGTCGGGGCATTGGCGAGGAACCCGAGTACCGTCAAACCAATTAACCACTTCCACCACCTTTTCCCAATCAGTGCGACTAGCGCCATCAATCCTGGAAGTGCGGGAACTAAAAATCGAGGTCCCCAACTCCAACCGCCAAATTCCCACAAGGAATGAAGTAGCCAATACCCGCCAAATATGCCCACAATGGCTAAGGCTTCTAGGGGTTTAGATTTGAGAGCCTTGCGGAACCCAATAATTGCCAGAATCGTTGGCGGACAGTACCAGATTAACCCCCCTCCTGCGCCGGGACTCAAGATCAAACCGATGAATCGTTCTACCATTCCATCCAGGGTAAATTTCGAGGCATTTTGTCCACTAGATAGTAAACCACCAAACCGCAGGTAGTTATACGCCATAAACAGCATGAACCCCATAATTGTACCCAGTAGGGGACCCAGAGCATTCCGCAGAGGATACCGCTTGAGTAGGAGATAGGCGGACAACACCGGTCCAATCACGATACCTGCTGGTTTTGCGGTCAAGGCTAAACCGGAAAGTATACTCGCACCTGCATGTTCACGACTGGTTTTTCCCAGGGCTAGATAGAGGCTGGATGCAGTTATAAAAGAGAGGAGGGGTTCCGCAAAGAACTCTCGCGAATAGACCAAAGCTGTCGTACCCAAGGCAAAACATAAGGCGGCTAAATACGCCCCTGTGCGACTGCTTCCCAAGCGCAATGCCAACAAAGCCACCAGCGATGTGGTTAAAGCCGTTAATATTACTGATACAACCAACGCACAAACCGCCGATGAATAGTTCGTCGGTATATTGAACCAGTGACCCAACACCAGTCCCACCGCAACAAAGGGTGTGGCAATAATCGGTAATAAGGGATATCGAATTGAGTAATATTGCCCATCGCGACCTAAGGCTCCGGAACCGGGCGGCACGCTAAAATCAAATTCGGTAACTAATGACTTGGAAACATGCAGCATGTCATTGCCATCAAAGCCCCAAATCCCCGGTTTGAGAAATGCCAGATAAATCAGCCCAATGCCGATGGATAGGGCGAACGCCATTTTCCCAACCTGCTGATGCGCGAGTTGCTGCTGGGGACGAGTGGACTCTTGAATCTCGCTGGGATTTACCATAGTATTTCTAAAGTATTCTGGTTATTTTTATAAGTTATTTTCTATTCCGTCGGTTTATCCCGTATTGCTTATTTACTGTCGCTTTTGAGGCAAACCAACTCGATGATTGGCGTGAGACTGAGACTCCCCGATTTTCTTCCAAGAGATTCTAGTATGACAAAGGCATGACACCAAGAGCAACTTATCAGAAGCACAGACAATGGAGTCAACAGATATGAATCAACAGATTGCCTTTATCGGACTTGGCGTCATGGGAGGACCTATGGCGGCAAATTTGGCACGAGAGGGTTACGCGGTTAAGGCGTGGAATCGAACCCCTAACCGTCCGGGTGTGGAGGTGGCGGCTGAGGCGGGGGTAACGGTGGTGTCTTCGATTCGGGAGGCTGTCGCATCGGCAGATGTTATCTTTTCCTGTGTCAGTGATGTTCCTGATGTCAAAGAGGTTCTGCTGGGAACCGGAGGGGTTGCCGAATCAGCGCGTCCAGGTACGCTGGTGATTGATACCAGTACGATTGGTCCAGAGGCGGCGCGTGAAATAGGGACTCAACTGCAACAGCATAACTTGCGCTTTTTGGATGCGCCCATTTCAGGGGGTGATATTGGGGCAAAAAATGGCACGCTGACGATTATGGTGGGCGGAGAGGCTAAAGATTTTGAGGAAAGCAAACCGTTGTTGGAGGTTTTGGGTAAAACCATTCGCCTGTGTGGACCGATGGGGAGTGGTCAAGCGGTTAAACTGTGTAACCAGGTTTTGGGGGCGGTTCATGCGGTGGCGTTGTGTGAAGCGATGCAGTTGGCACAGCAGCAGGATATTGACCCGAACTTAATTGTAGAGGTTTGCAGTACGGGGGCGGCTGGTTCTTGGGCGCTGTCGAATTTAGGACCGAAAATTGCGGCGTCGGATTTCCAACCGGGTTTTATGATTAAGCATATCCTGAAGGATTTAAGATTGGTGCAGGAGACATTAAATTCATCGCCTCAGGAATTGCCAGGAGTGGAACTTGCTGACCGTTTGTTTAAGATGGTTCAAGAGTTTGATAGTGGTAAAGGAGGGGAACAGGGGACTCAAGCAATGATTCGCGCTTATCGGAAGTCCTAGTGCAGCGCGGTGGAAATATGTGAGCAGCTTTGTAGGTGTGGAGGAGCTGGGGGAGCTGGGGAAGCTGGGGAAGCTGGGGGAGATATTAGCTGTTCAGTTATTTCTGCCTTCTTGCAGTAGTGTAAGAAGGCAGAAGGACATAATGTAACAAAAGTTACGCATTTGTAGGGGCGGGTTTAGGGACATTTGTAGGGGCGGGTTTAGGGACTAAATTCAGCTATTCACCGATAACCTCTCAACAAAACCCGCCCTCCTCACCGATAACCTCTCAACAAAACCCGCCCTCCTCACTTCCCCACAGAGTTAGAACTATTACCAGTTTGGATATGCAGTAAGATAGAAAGTTAACGTGAAGCCAAACGCGGCAGTTCATCAATCGTTGTTATTGTTCCCATCCTTAACCAGCAATGACCTCAACTCCTGCCCAATCCTTTGACTGGAATACCTTAGCCTCGGAATTCGCGGGGATAGAAACGATTACTGAACCGACTCAGGTGGCTAAGTTATCTTTAGACTATTACCATTTCAGTCCGGTTCTGCAACCCCTGTTAGAGGATAAGCGAGGGAATCTGGTGGTACGCCCTCAGACTGAAGCAGAAGTTTTACAGGTGGCGCGAATCTGTGTCAAGCACAAAGTTCCCCTGACGATTCGAGGCGCGGGAACCGGAAATTATGGGCAATGTATTCCGCTGTACGGTGGCGTGATTTTGGATACTACCCGGATGAATGGAATTCTTTGGATTAAACCGGGTAAGACTTGTGTGGAACCGGGGGTGAAGTTAGCGGCGTTTGATAAACAGGCGCGGAAAATCGGCTGGGAATGGCGGATGGTGCCTTCAACGTACCGCAGCGCCACGATTGGTGGCTTTATTGGTGGCGGAAGTGGGGGAATTGGTTCAATTAATTACGGGCAATTGCGCGATCGCGGCAATCTTTTGGCGGTGCGTGTGGTTACACTGGAGGACGAACCCCGTGTGATTGAGTTACGGGGAGATGATGTGCAGAAGGTGAATCACGCTTATGGCACGAATGGGATTATTACGGAGTTAGAAGTTCCCCTCGCCCCCGCTTATGCCTGGGTAGAGGTTATTGTTATTTTCGATAACTTTATCACGGCTGCCCAGTTTGGTCAGGCTTTAGGTGATGCGGATGGGTTGGTGAAAAAGTTGATTAGTATTCATGCTCATCCGATTCCAACCTATTTTAGTGGATTGAAGCAATATCTACCCGATGGGAAACACTGTGCTTTATTAACGATAGCGGAGTCTTGTTTAGAACCGTTTCAGGAATTAGTGCGGGAGTATGGCGGGGAAATTACCTATCAAAAATCTGCTCAAGATGGGAGTAAAGGCACAAGTTTAGCTGAGTTTACCTGGAATCATACGACATTACATGCTCGGAGTATTGATTCGACGCTGACGTATTTGCAAACCTTCTTTTTTACATTAGAACGGGTAGAGAAATTGTATGATCATTTTGGGGATGAAGTGATGATGCATTTAGAGTTTCTGCGGGTAAATGGTCAAGCAATTCCAGCCGGATTACAACTGGTTCGCTATACCACAGAGGAACGGTTAAATGAGATTATTCGCTATCACGAAGAACAGGGGGCGTTTATTGCCAATCCCCATACTTATATTCTGGAAGATGGGGGACGTAAGATGATTGATATGGAACAGGTACAGTTTAAGGAACAGGTTGATCCTTATGGGTTGATGAATCCAGGTAAGATGCGAGGATGGGAGGAGAGATAAGAAAGTTCTTAATTTGTCATTTGTCTTTCGTTTCAACCTGAGTGCAAAAGTCAACCCTAAAAATGCCAGTTCAATAATCGAAGCATCGACTACAATTCTGCCAATTGTAACTTAGGCTACTTCTACCTATATAAGGGCGGGTTTTGTTGAGAAGTTATCGGTGAGATATTCTAGAGTAATTCCTAAACCCGCCCCTACATAAATTTATTTTGTCTATGCATGGAGATTATATCATGTTTGTCTAAACCATTATCATTTCCTTTTTTAGGGCAACTTTTTTTATTCTGTCCTATGCGTTATGCTGTACCCAACTATCACAATTAAACCAGACATGATCTTACACGTTGATGCCAAACTCTTTTAGGTAAGAGATATCCAGCGTCCATTCATATTGACTGCGTTCTCGCCAAATCTGAAAACAGTGATCAACATAGTCTTGGGCTTGGTCAAGTGACCAACCATTTACCTTGGCGAGGTGTTGCAGGGCGATTTCTCCGCGTCCTCTGGTATTGGCAAAACCAATATGTTTCACTTCATGGCAAGCCGGACATAAAGCAATTAAACGCATCAGTGTTTGGATATGATGTTGGTCGTCGTAATCCCAAATCTCATGACATTCAACAGGATGATTGGTTCCGCGCCCTTGACAAACTTCGCAGTGATAATTGGCTTGCTTATAGGTAAGACGTCTGAGTTTATCCCAATCGCTTTTGGAGACATTGGATCGGACATTGGTATACCAGCATGTGGATGGCACTAATTCGACGGTAAGCAATGGCTGGGTCATGTTAAAACGTTTTTGTTATCGATAGAGTGTAATTATAGTTTAATTAGACTAATTTAGAACTAAAACACAAAAATGCACAGTTTTATCCCTCCAGAACGCTTCTTTCCTTATCTTACCTGGACAGATATCAAAACTATGCCCGATAAGGAAAATGTGGTGATTATTCAACCCGTTGGCGCAATTGAACAACATGGTCATCATTTGCCCTTAGTTGTAGATTCGGCGATTGGTGTGGGGGTTCTGGGGAAAGCCCTCGCCCAACTGGAACCGACTATCCCCGCTTATGCATTGCCGAATTTATTTTACGGGAAATCGAACGAACATTGGCATTTTCCCGGAACGATTACCCTCAGCGCCCAAACCTTGCTGGCGGTGTTAATGGAGGTTGCGGATAGTATTTATCGGGCGGGATTCCGTAAATTAGTGCTGATGAATTCCCACGGTGGACAACCTCAGATCATGGAAATTGCGGCGCGAGATATTCATCAAAAGTATGGCGATTTTCTAGTATTTCCTCTGTTTACCTGGCGGGTTCCCAATGTGGCGAAAGAGTTAATTTCAGCTAAGGAGTTGGAATTGGGAATTCATGCGGGAGATGCGGAAACGAGTTTGATGTTATCCCTATTACCGGAACAGGTGAAAATGGAACGGGCGGTGGCTGAATATCCTCAAGGATTACCGGAGGATAGTTTATTGAGTATGGAGGGGAAGTTACCTTTTGCTTGGTTGACGCAAGAATTGAGTCAGAGTGGGACATTGGGTGATCCCACACCCGCCACCAAAGAAAAAGGCGATCGCATCCTAGAGTCTTTGGTATCCGGTTGGGTAAAGGTAATCCAGGATATCTATCGGTTTCGTCAACCTCAAGGTAAGTAAGGGAACGTGCGATCGCGCGAGTTATGAGTTAGTCTATCTCTGGATGTTGGGTGGGGTGAGGGGATTCGGGGGGATGGATTTCGCGATCGCCCCTCGTTTCACTATTTAACCGCTTCATCAGCCAAGTTAGGATGGCTCTCCCGTACTTAGGGTGATAAATAAAGTCTTATGAATTAAGCCAAAGTCCCACGGTGTAATGCTTGTAGGTTGGGTTTCCTTCGTCAACCCAACCTACAATTTATTCCAGGAGTGAGTCGTCTTTAGAGGACTTAAGCTTAAACTTTTGGTTCCTTGGGTTTGAATCCAAGGTGGGAGGACAGTGATAGGTACAAAATGTTAGTCATAACCAATACAAAAATCCGCGATCGCTACCTTGTCGCCAACGCCGCTAACCTCTGTAAAATCTGAAGGACAGGATATAACTCATTCTCTGGTCGATATAGAGAGAACTCTGTGGAAAAGGTATATTGGGGTATCTCACCGAACAATACTTTAATGAACATAAAATGACTACCATTCGTGACTAATCCAAAAGTGGGTTGCTCAGTATTTGGATTTGCCATCATGTAAAATAGGGTTTGCGCTGTTGCATCTTTTAGAGCAAATCCGGCTTGTTTTGACTCAACAACCGCAACCCATAGTTGTTGCTGTAACAACAAGATATCAATTCGCCCCCAAACCGTTCTTTCTCTAGTCTCTATCGCTACATCTACCCGTTTTTCCAAGACTGGATGTAGCGGAGGACGGTAAAATCCTGCGAGTGATAGTAGGGGCGAAAGTACCACCATTTTTACCAAATCTTCTAACATTGGATATTTGTTGAGATAGAGAAACTCTGTTTTGACCCGATCTAAGGTTTGCTTTTCTAAATCGTTGAGTTCTGATAAATTGTCCTGCGCTTCAGGGAAGAAGGTAGAATCGTCTAGAACTTGCCGAAGATTGAATTGGTTTTCAACCTGTGCCAGTGTTAGTTCATGGGCAGGGATAACTTGTGTCATTGCTGCTGTCAGTGTTATTCAAGAAAACGATTACCTTATTTAACACCTTACATACAATTGGCTGACCCTTAATTGGTGCAAGATTGTAGTTAAGGCACAGAAGCGTCTGTGCGGGCAGATTAGATTACTGTAACTCCAGAGGTGCAAGTGTTGGTGGATAATTAGTGAGATTTACCTGAAGCGTGTGACCCGATTCAGGATTAAATAGGATAAGTCACCAAAAATAGTAACCTTTCGTGTCTGACAAGCCTAAACCGTCTCGTTCCCTTGCTGGAATTGCCTCAATTGTGGCAATTGCCACCCTGATTAGTAAAATTTTTGGCTTAGTCCGTGAACAAGCGATCGCGGCGGCGTTTGGTGTGGGTCCGGTGGTGAATGCTTATGCCTACGCTTACGTGATTCCAGGCTTCCTGCTGATTTTACTGGGTGGGATAAATGGTCCGTTTCACAGCGCCTTGGTGAGTGTGTTGGCAAAACGGGATAAATCGGAAGCCGCCCCTCTGGTGGAAACGGTGACGACTCTGGTGAGTGGGATATTGTTGCTGGTGACGATTATCTTAATTCTATTTGCGCCCACCTTTATCGATATCCTCGCCCCAGGATTAGAGGAACCCGCGCGATCGCTGGCGGTGCAACAGTTGCAAATTATGGCACCGTTGGCGGTTCTGGCGGGGTTGATTGGGATTGGTTTTGGGACGCTGAATGCTTCGGATCAATATTGGTTACCTAGTGTTAGCCCGTTATTTTCTAGCTTGGCGGTGATTGCGGGGTTGGGGATATTGACTGTCTATTTTAGCGGACAAGTGAATACCCCAGAGTATATCCGCCTAGGTAGTATTGTGTTAGCTGTGGGGACTCTAGCCGGGGCAATTTGGCAATGGGTGATGCAACTGATTGCCCAGTCGCGATCGGGAATGGGGCGGTTACGGTTACGGTTTAATTGGCAGCTTCCAGGGGTGAAGGAGGTGATGCGGGTGATGGCACCAGCGACGCTATCCTCTGGGATGTTACATATTAATGTGTATACCGATCTGTTTTTCGCCTCGTTTATCCCCAATGCGGCGGCGGCGATGCGCTATTCCAATTTTATTGTGCTGACGCCTCTGGGAATTATTTCTAATATGATCTTGGTGCCGATGCTGCCTGTATTTTCCCGGTTAGCGGCGCCGGAGAATTGGGTAGAGTTGAAATTGCGAATTCGTCAGGGATTACTGTTGACGGCTTTGACGATGTTACCGCTGACGGCGATTTTTATCTCTCTATCGGTGCCGATTGTTCGAGTGATTTATGAACGCTATGCCTTTGGTGCAGAGGCTTCCCAGATTGTCGCCCCGGTACTGATGGCGTATGGATTCGGCATGTTCTTTTATTTAGCACGGGATGTTTTGGTTCGGGTATTTTATGCCTTGGGGGATGGGGAGACGCCGTTTCGGATTAGTATTGCCAATATCTTTATTAATGCCCTGCTGGATTATTTGTTGGTGAATGCCTTTGCCACACCAGGTTTAGTTTTTGCCACGATTGGCGTCAATATTATTTCGATGAGTTGGCTGTTGTGGGTGTTAAATCGGCGGCTACATGGCTTACCGTTAGGGGAATGGGGGATAGCGCTGGTGGGGTTAGCGGGGAGTAGTGTTGTGGCGGGATTGGGCAGTTGGGGAGTGAGTTGGGGCTGGCAACAGGTTTTGGGGAGTGAGAATTTACTGCTACAAGTCTTACAACTGAGTTTGGCGATGTCGGTGGCGTTGGGGATTTTTGCAGTTTTGGTTGCTCGGTTGAAGTTACCGGAAGTGGATATTTTGGTGAGTCGTTTGCGTCAAAAGTTGGGGAAATGAACAGCCCAGGTTTTATTATTGGAGGATGTAGGCACGGTGAATCAGCTTGAACATTATTAAGTAGGTTGGTGGAAATAAACTCAACCATGTTAAGTTATATAAATAACCCTGAAACCCTTACAAATGACGTAGCTTGCTTCTCGCGAAGCGAGTTCTCCACCGTTAACTTTAATTGTCCCCACCTACTTATATTTAGTGTTTGTCAACAGTCTTTTAAGCTGAACCGTTGCCATGTCTGAACGGCGGATTGCGATTTCCATTCAAAATATCCTGCTCATTACTGCTACCGTTTTGCTGCTGCTGCTGCTGTGGCAACTCAGTAGTCTGTTGGTGATCCTGATGATTGCGGTGGTTCTCGCCGCCACCTTAGCCCCGATCATCAATAGCGCCCAACAGTTGGGAATTCCTCGCTGGTTAGCTGTTCTCCTGGTCTATTTAGGCTTACTAACCATTTTAGTTGGAGTCGGAGTGTTAATTGGACCAACCGTGGCACAGCAAATCCAGCGCCTGTTTCGCCGACTCCCTGACTATCTAGAAGTGTTAGAATCCTTAATCGACCGTTTGGCAGTGCGCCTGGGTATTAGCGAACCCATCATTAGTCAAATTTTTGATACCCAAACCCTCACCAATTGGGCAATTCGTTCCAGTCAACAACTCGTTGTCCGATCGTATGGGGTAACGCGGGGGTTTCTGGGTGGTATTCTCAGTGTGATTCTGGCGTTATTTCTATCGGGCTATATGCTATCCGGTGCGAAACGCTTAATTAAAGGGATTGTGAGTTTATTCCCCAAACCCTGGGATGATCGCTTGGCGGCGCAGGTTAAACCAGTGAGTCGGCGCATGGGTAATTATATCCAGGGACGAGTGTTAGTTTCCGGGATTTTAGGAGTTGCCATTACCATTGGTTTAAAAGTTTTGGGGATTACTGAATTTGCTTTAGGTTTAGGTGTGATTGCCGGGGGAACCAATCTGATTCCTTTTTTTGGTCCCGTTTTGGGGGCGATTCCGGCGTTGATTGTGGCAATTGCCCAAGGAGGGTGGACGTTTTTATGGGTATTTCTCCTGTTTGTGATTATTCAAAATGTGGAAACTTATGTGCTTGATCCCCTTTTAGTTGGTTCTTCGGTGAGAGTTCATCCCTTGTATCAATTGTTGGCGGTGGTTGGTGGCGCACAGGTGTTGGGAATTATTGGGGCGTTAATTGTTCCCCCTTGGATAGCCGGGGCGTCTGTTTTGTTAGAGAATCTCTACCTGCAACCCAAACGACAGGCGGAACAGCAAGCCGCAGCACTATCACCACCATCTAGGGAAGAAACTCAAAGCACTCTATCGATGAAAGGTTAATATTAATATGAAGTTCGTTTCTTTTGTCCGGGTGCGGATTGTCCGGACGCTATTTGTGGCATTTATGGTTGGTTGTTTACTTGCCGTTTTGCCCAGTTTAGCTCAAAATAATTTCAATCAAACTAATTCCATTCAAACTAATTCTACAGCACCGATTATGCTGGATGGGCGCAAGGTTTTTGAAGTGACTCCATCTGAACAATACAGCGCCCAAGAACGAGCTGAGTATGTGAATCAAGTTCTCCAAGAACTGGTGGAAACGGCGGAAAGTCCTATAAGTGTTGAACTCACTTCTAAAGATAAAATACCCGTAATTGAGATTGATGGGCAGCATTTGGTTTCTGTAACATCAGATGATACACCAGAAGGAAGAAGTCCTAAAGAACAGGCTGAATTTTGGCGAAAAAAACTGCAAACGGTTATTCAAAAGGCACAATATGAGCGCACACCAATCTATTTGATTCAAGCTACCCTGCTCTCAATGGGTTGCATATTACTGGCGATCGCATTGAGTTGGCTACTCGGTAAGCTTTGGTCTGATTGGCTGAAACCTCAGTTGGATAAAGAGGCGGCGGAGTCAGCCCCCCTAGAGGGAACGAAACAGGCGAACAGCCCCAAGTTCGCCGGACAAGTTCTCCTGACACTCATCCGATGTGCTATCTGGGTGTATGCACTGATTTATATCACTACCCAGTTTCGCCAAACCAGAGAATTAAGTCACATCCTTACTGATACTTTAATTGCTAGTTTAACCTCAGACATTATTCCCTTAGGAGATAACTCCTATTCGGTGTTGAAGTTATTAATCCTGATCAGCTTATTTGTCGGGCTGATTATTCTGGCAAAAGTGATTAAACAAGGCTTGCGATCGCGGATTTTACGGTTCACGGGTTTGAGTCGTGCAGCACAGGAAACCATTGCGATTATTTTCAATTATGCCTTTATTTTTATCAGCAGCCTTGTCTTATTACAGTTATGGGGTTTAGATATTAGTTCCCTCACCGTATTTGCGGGTGTGTTGGGGGTGGGTATTGGCTTGGGATTGCAGGGAATTGCTAAAGAGTTTATTAGCGGCTTGGTTTTAATCTTTGAACGTCCTATTCAAGTTGGCGATTTCGTCGATGTGGGCGGATTGATGGGAACGGTGGAATATATTAGTGTTCGCAGTACCGAAATCAAAACATTAGATGATATTTCAGTTATTATTCCTAATTCCCGATTTTTGGAATCGGAGGTGATTAACTGGTCGCATCACAGTGCAGTATCCCGATTAAAGATACCTGTTGGTGTGGCGTATGGCTCAAACCTAAAGACGGTTAGATGTGCTTTGATTGATGCGGCAAAAGAACATAGTGATGTTCTACCTCAACCGATACCCAGAGTTTTTTTTAAGGGATTTGGTGATAGTTCTCTCGATTTTGATTTGTTGGTTTGGATTAGTGAACCTCGCAAGCAGTTCCAAATTAAGAGTGACCTTTATTTTCGGATTGAAGTAATTCTCCGCCATCGAGATGTGGAAATTCCCTTCCCGCAACGGGATCTTCATGTTCGTTCGGGGAATTTACCAGTCGATATTTCTCCGCAATTAGTCGAATCATTAGCGCAACTATCCCAGAGTTTGGCAAAGTGGCTAGATCAACAACCAACAGCTAATCCGCCGCGAGATGGTAATGGTAAAGGAAAAAATTAACGTCATTTGTTGGTTTTTGATGAGGGAATTTTACAGGACAAGGTAGCTTACTGCTTCTAAAAAAAATCTGGATACAGTTTGATTACAGCTACCTATCCCAGTAAGCTGTCATGCATTTAAATTGGGTATTAGTAGCGAGCAAGATGCAAAGCCTGCGGCATGGCTTCGCTAAAGCCTGCGGCATGGCTTCGCTAAACGCACTACAAGGATTTCGTTATTATTGACATTAAGGTTTAAATGCCGAACAGCTTAAGCTTTAGCTTACTTGAGCTTTCAGCCGGAAATTTATTTCCCGGCTAGACTAAACGTGCATTGACGCAATAAGCGGCATTCATCTGATGTCCTAATGATCCTGGCGACTGCTATAAAATAAAAAAGAACAGATAAAACTCAATTTAATCATCCGTGGCAACCGACTCCTCGAATCACACACCCAAGCAAGTTCTAGTTTGTCAACATCGTTCCTGTCAAGCCGAAGGTTCAGCCGATGTCTTGGCGGCGTTTGAGGAAGTGGCTAAGGATACAGACTTTAAGATAAAAGGCACCGATTGCCAAGGACAATGTAGTTGTGGTCCGACGGTGCGAGTTGTACCGGAAGAAACTTGGTATTATCGGGTTCAACCCAGTGATGTCCGCCGGATTGTGGAACAACACCTGAAAGAAGGGAAACCCGTTGACGAAAAACTGAATCCGAGGATTCATCTGCGGTTTGGCTTTTGAGATTATTCGCGTAACACATAACCAACCCCCCGCACCGTTTGCACTAAGGGCTTGGAGACCAAGCCCCTACGGGTTTGCTGGGTTAATTTGATGATTCGCGCAACACATAACCAACCCCCCGCACCGTTTGCACCAAGCGCTTTTCCCCATTGGCTTCTAGTTTCAGGCGCAAATAGCGCACATAAACCTCAATAATATTAGAATCCCCCATAAAATCATACCCCCAGACTCGTTCCAGGATTTGGTCACGGGTGAGAACCTGGCGAGGATGGGAGATTAGATAATCGAGTAAATCAAATTCCTTAGCCGTGAGTTCAATTAGGCGATCGCCCCGATAGACTTCACGGGTGGAATGGTTTAAGCTTAAGTCAGCAAATTGTAAGGTATCCGGGTCTTCCTCCTGATTCCGTCGCAGATGCGCCCTGACTCTAGCTAACAACTCCTCCAAACTAAAGGGTTTCACCACATAGTCATCTGCACCCGCATCCAACCCCGCCACGCGATCGCTCACTTCATCCTTAGCCGTTAATAATATAATTGGCACCTTATCCCCTGTACTCCGCAGACGGCGACAAATCTCTAACCCCGATACTCCCGGTAACATCCAGTCGAGAATCAGCAAATCCGGCTGCGATTCCCGCGCTGTTGCTAAACCCGCGAACCCATCCGGCGCTACGCTGACTTGATATCCTTCATATTGCAGTTCCAGTTCGATAAACTTGGCGAGTTTTGCCTCATCTTCCACAACTAAGATATGGTGCGTCATTGCTTGGACTTGGAGATTGTGAAAATACTACTATAACTAGGGCTTGCTGAATCAGCATTACTAAGAAATATTAACAAGCGTCAAATGGCTCTCCGGGAGTTATGGTGATAAGGAAAAGTTATTGAATTTGGTCAAAGGCTTGCTGGAGAAGGATTTTCCTGTTCCCTGTTCCCTAAAAACTAGAGTTTCCACCACAAGTACCAAAGAGCCAAATTGGTCGTGCAGATGGTACTGGTACAATCTATGTTGTCAGTCCCAATTTCCCTGATCCGGTTAATGGATTGCCTGAGTAGATCACTGTGAGTAATTGGGTTAATTTCGCCTAAGTAGGGGAGCAGCCGAGATGAATTTTAGGGACAGAATTTACCACAAAGTCATCTCGGCTCTACTCACTGTACCGACTCTGGAGAGTTGGCTAGTGACGGTTTTTATGTTATTGATTATTGCTTTAACTTGCTTACCAATAGGGTTTTATTCTGGGCTTTTAGAGATTAGGATTTTACCTTTATCTTTCCTAGGCATTGTCAAAATTTTAGTGAGTCGCTTCTTTTTTCCCTGTTTTGCCGAAGAGCTGCTATTTCGTGTCCTCCTCCTGCCCAGACCAACCCCTAATAATCCAGTCAAGATCCAATTTACTATGGCTTTTCTCAGCATAGTTCTTTATGTTATCGGTCATCCTATATTTGCCGCTTTATTTTACCAAAAAGCATTCGGAGTTTTCACGAATCCCGGTTTTCTGTTGTCAACGCTAATTTTAGGAATCACCTTGACGATTTCCTACTGGCACTCTCGCTCAATCTGGTCCCCCATTGTAATTCATTGGATAGTTGTTGTCGTTTGGCTACTTATATTCGATGGATATTCAAAATTAGATTTATAGTATCTGGAATACTATTCCAATTTCGGTACGCGCCAGAGTTTAATTGTTTTATCTGCACTCCCACTAACTAAGGTTTCTCCATCTGGGCTAATCGCGATAGAATTAACAGAACTTAAATGACCCTTTAGTGTGCGAATTAATTGTCCTGTGGCAAGATGCCAGAGTTTAATCGTCTTATCTGCACTCCCACTGGCTAAAACTTGACCATCTGGACTAATTTCTAAAGCATTCACAAAACTTGAATGTCCTGTCATTGTGCGAATTTCTCGTCCTGTGGCTAAATTCCAAAGTTTAATCGTTTTATCCGCACTCCCACTGACTAACGTTTTCCCATCTGGACTAATTTCCAAAGCGTTGACTGAACTTGAATGCCCGGTTAGCGTGCGAATTAATTGTCCTGTGGCTAAATCCCAAAGTTTAATCGTCTTATCCGCACTCCCACTGACTAACATTTTCCCATCTGGGCTAATTTCCAGGTAATTCACTGAACTTGAATGTCCGGTTAGCGTGCGAATTAATTGTCCTGTGGCTAAATTCCAAAGTTTAATCGTCTTATCCGCACTCCCACTGACTAACGTCTGCCCATCTGGACTAATTACCAAATAATTGACAAAACTGGAATGCCCAGATAAGGTTTGATTTTTTTCCTGAGTAACCAGATTCCAAACCTGAATGTTCTTATCGCCACTTCCGGTAACCAGTTTATCCCAGTCCGAATTAATCGCAAAGTAATTAACAGGCTTGGTATATCCTGTAAGTTGGCGAATTTCTTGACCTGAAGCTAGATGCCAAAATCGGATGGTTTTATCTGCATTTCCACTAACTACCATCTCTCCATCTGGACTAATCATCAGGTAATTAATATAACTAGCATTTGCATTAATGGTTTGAGCCAGTTCGATAGATTGATAGGTAGCAATTTCTGCCGGAATCTGAGGTTCTATTTTCCTCAATTGATAAACTCCAACACCAACGAATAACGCTAAAGTTCCTAACCAAAACCATTTGTTTTGAGCGATTAAATGTTTACACTGAGAAAGCTTAGAAATTATCCCATATTCCGCTTGCGGCACCGTTGCTATTTGCATTTTTGTCTTACTGGGTAATTGCGGAGACGAAGATAGGGGAGTGGAAATAGACGATAATGAAATAGTGGCTAATTCATCGATAATGTCCTGAGTTGTCTTATGCCGAGTTGCTGCTGTCGGTGACATTAGCTTATCAATTAGGTCAGCTAATGGTTTTGAGATACTTGAAACCTGTTCGCGCCAATTACAGCGATCAGTTAATGGGTCATACATACTCGGATCAGTTACCGATTTTGCAGTTAACAAATAGACAAATGTTCGACCCAAGGCATAAAAATCGGACTGGGGAACCGCATGACCTTTTTCTTGTTCCGGTGGCGTGTACCCCGCTGAACTAATTTTAGTAACATTCCCAGCACCACCCACTTCTGCTAAATAGGTATAGGTTAATTCTCTCGCTGTACCAAAATCTATCAACACCAATTGACCCGTGGGGCGCAGCATGATATTTTCGGGTTTAATATCTCGATGGAAATAGTTTTTTCGATGAACCAAATGTAAAATTTCAACCAGTTGTTTTAACCAATTGAGTGCCTGTGATTCGGAAATGGGATGATTTCCCTGTTGTCGCATCCACTGCTTTAAATTCAGTCCCTCAATTTTTTCCATGATGATACAGTGCAGCGGTTCTCCACCTTGAGGAATAACCTGAAAATATCCATCGGATTCAACTTGAGGAATACCGGGATGATTAAGCTGACTTAATACGGCGGCTTCTTGTTGAAATAATTCGATAACCTTAGGATTGGTATTGTGCTTAGGTTTGAGAACTTTTAAGATTTTGGGACGAGTTCCTTGGTAGGCTTCATACACCATCCCAAAGCCACTGGTATCGCTGAGGAGACGCATCACCTGATAGCGCCCTTGGATTAACAACGATGAGCCACAATTGCGACAAATTCGATTGTTGAGGTTACCTGGATCACTGGGTTCAGGACATTGGGGGTTGATACAGTAGCTCATATCTCGCTACAGCTATGTCACGAAAGATCTTTCCCTGATCTTAGGATGCGGATAAGGATGCTGGGGAATATTCCTCGATGAACGATTAAAATTTCTATCGAAACTGCTAAGATGTAAAAAACTGTTTCAAAAGAAGCTGAATTGAGTAATATTTTATGAGTGGTGTGGCTGCCTACGACTGGCAATCACCGCCGTGCGATCGCTCCCACAGAAATAATCCCTCTGTAGCGCCACTGACGGTTTTCTGCGACTTCGATGGACCAATTGTCGATGTCTCTAAGCGCTATTACACCACCTACAAGCTAGCACTGGCTGATACGCGATCGGCTTATCAAGCCCAAGGAATCACGTTACCGATTCAACAGCTTGAAGCCCAGCAGTTTTGGGAGATGAAACAGGATCGGGTGGCGGATGAAGACATTGCCCTATGTTCTGGTGTACAAGGGGAACAATTTGAGTTTTTCCTATCACGAGTCTTAGAAATTGTCAATCAGCCCTTACTGTTACATCTGGATAAGCTGCAACCGGGAGTGCGGTGGGCATTAGCCAGACTCCATTCTCAAGGTATCCGGCTGGTATTGGTGACGTTACGCTGTCAGGAACAAGCGACACAAATTTTGAGAAATTACGGGTTGACTCGTCTGTTTAGCGGTATTTATGGAACTTACGACGATCAAGCCGCCTATCGGAATAATGTTGAACTCAAGCAACAACTTTTAGCACAAGCCTTAACCGAACAGGTTTGTCTTTCACTACAGCCGCAGTCGGCGTGGATGATTGGTGACACAGAGGCGGATCTCCTCGCCGCCCAAGCGGTATCTATTCCGACTGTAGCGCTTACATGTGGGATTCGTTCCTATCGTTATCTCCAGCAATTCCAACCCACTCACACTTGCTATGATCTGCTGGCAGCGGCTGATTATCTTTTGGGAAAGATGAAGTGAAAACAGATGATGATTGCCTATATGCTGGCTAATCCAGAACGAACGCAGCCTACCTACGGCTAAACGGAAGTCGTTCACCCGATTTAGGACTGTTCGAGTAAGTGTATCTGTTCCCACCAACGACTCAGGGGATAATACACCACAGGTGCCCACAAACTACTGAGAATCGCTGAGGATAGGGCAATACGCTGGTGATCTATCCAAATTTCTGCTAACGTGCGATCGCCCATAAAACTGTACTGAATTGCTGTCACCGTCTCCGCGACAACCGCCATCCCAAATACAATTAGCGCCACGGAAATAAAATCTTCCTGAATATATCGCTGCTTCTGCATTCGAGCTGTTAAAATTCCCACTAACACTAGACTCAGGACATGAGTGGGTTCAGGGGCAGTTATCCCATCTTGAATCAAACCCAATGTTAACCCTGCCATCGCCCCCTGAAAAGCGGTGCGTTTGATACTCCAGGCAACCACCCAAATTAACAACCAATTCGGGGCAATTCCTAGCAATTCCATGCCCGGTAACCGAGTGGGTAAAGCCATCACACATACAAGGACAGAACCCGCCGTTACCGTCCAGTTGAGTAGTTGACGAACTTGGGGGGAAAACTGGGAAAGGTTAAAAATGTTGTTCAAGGGTTTCTTCTGTGCTATCCTCAATGAGCTTTGCCTTTTTTTGACCTCCATTTCACCGCCCAAGTATCACATCTAGGTTTTTGTTGATTGGTAATCCGGCTAAATTTCCAAGTACAAAAACTTACTCAAAAATTTCCAAAATTCCCAAAAATCGATTATACCCCTGAGAGATGGGGAATTTATGGTATCCGTTTTCGCACCCTGGTTACTCTATTCGGGATCAACCGTCCTTGATTGGGGATAAACAATCACCCACTCCAAGGCATCTAAAGGCGCTGTTAACTCAATGACAGCTTCGGGGGCTGGACTTTTATCCAAGTTGACTGACTCCACCCGTCCTAACGGTAACCCAGCAGGAAACAGTTTGCTCACGGGTGAAGTGGAAACCGCATCTCCCCGACGGACATCGGGTACTTTGTCAAAAAACTGCAACACCGCCCGATTTGAACCTTGTCCTCGAATAAACCCCATGCTACGGCTACGGCTAATCACCGCCCCGACTCGGCTAGTGGCGTCACTGATTAGTAGTACGCGACTTGTATTCGGCGTCACATTAACAATCTGACCCACTAAACCGCCAGGTGCCATAACAATTGAATGCACCTTTATCCCATCTCGACTCCCTCGACCCAAAGTTACATGTTGCCACCAGTGACCCGCACTACGCCCGATGATTGGGGCAAGAATTCCTTGCTGGTCTTTGGTTTTAGAATAATTCAGCAGTTCTTTGAGTTTTTGGTTTTGGCTCTCAAGTTCAATCTGACGCTGTTGGAGTTCCAGAACCTTGGCATTTGTCAGACGCTCTTCTTGTGTTGGTTCTGATTGTAAGGGGCGGGTCAATAACTGATAAGCCTCAAAGAGAGCTGCACCCTGAGTTTGGCGAACGAACCAAGCAAGGCTTAGAGTTAGTCCCCCCAGCACAACAGCGACTCCATGTTTGTCCCACCAACGACGCAATATATACATAACCTGTCCAGTATTCGTTCAGCTTCCGGCTGATGCGCCAGAGTTGCAATAGTGCAGTTGACTTCTCATGCAGCTTGTAAACCAACCCTCTCAAGACTGCTCTCTAAGAGATTATCACCTTAGATATGGCGAGAGCGCCCACTAAATACCCGTTCTAGTTGTTTGAAGTTCTCTAGAACACGACCTGTGCCTAAAACCACACAACTTAGGGGATCAGCCGCCACATGAGTCACAATACCTGTTTCGTGACTAATCAACGTATCTAGTCCTTTTAGTAAGGCACCACCACCCGCTAACATGATGCCTCGATCAATAATATCGGCAGCGAGTTCAGGTGGTGTCCGCTCTAAAGTCCGTTTGACCGCATCAACGATGACTGAAAGCGGTTCGGACATACTTTCGCGAATTTCGGGTCCCTTGATACTCACAGTTCGCGGTAAACCAGACAGCAAGTGTAAGCCGCGTACTTCCATGGAGAAATCATCGTCCTCATGAGTCGGGTAGGCTGAACCAATCTGAATTTTAATTTCTTCAGCCGTTCGCTCCCCAATCACCAGGTTATGCACTTTTTTCATGTACTGGGTGATCGATTCACTCAGTTCATCACCAGCAACCCGTACCGATTCGCTCAAAACGGTACCTTGTAAACTGAGTACCGCGACTTCTGTCGTCCCACCACCGATATCAATAATCATATTACCGGTTGGCTCTGCTACAGGCAGCCCCGCACCGATGGCAGCAGCAACAGGTTCATCGATCAAGTACACATCTCTGGCACCGGCTTGAGAGGCAGCTTCCATAACTGCCCGCCGTTCCACACCAGTTACACCACTGGGAATCCCAATGACAATCCGAGGCTGAACTAAAGTACGCCCTTCGTGAACTCGCCGGATAAAATGCTTGAGCATGAGTTCGGCGGTATCGAAGTCAGCAATCACACCATCGCGTAAAGGACGCAAGGCGACCACGTTACCTGGAGTTCTGCCCAGCATTTTTTTGGCGTCCTCTCCCACCGCTAGTGGCACTTTTTCATCTTGGTCCATGGCGACGACAGAAGGCTCCTGGAGTACGATGCCTTTGCCAGATACATATACTAAAGTATTAGCTGTACCTAAATCGATACCCATGTCCCGGGATAGGGAAAAGCGACTGAAAATACCCACTTGTTTATAAGCCCCCAAGGTCGAATGTTTCTATGTATAACAAACAATGTATCTGAACTGTAACCGAGGTGGATTCTATTACGTTTTTTTGGCTGAGTCTAGTGAAGTTGATAAAGTCATCGCTATTAATCGTTGAAAACGAAGCTGAAAGTATCATTCAGACGACAAAATTGCTGATCCGGAGAAAGTCAAGGTCACAAGCGAGGGTGAATCACGGCAATTGGCGTGCCTCCAGTAGGGCTTGAGGGATTGTGGACAACGGTATAAATTCGCTAAACTGTTTGGCAATAAGTACAAGGGTACTAAGAAAATGAGTCTCAATGTGGTTAATTTAGTTGGTCGGGTGGGCGCAGACCCCGATGTCCGGTATTTCGAGTCGGGCAGTGTTTTGTGTAAGTTAACACTGGCGGTGGATCGTCGCAGCCGCAACAGTGAGAAGCCTGACTGGTTCAATCTAGAGATTTGGGGGAAGACAGCAGAAGTGGCGGCAAACTACGTGCGGAAGGGAAGTTTGATTGGGATTCAAGGAGCACTGAAGATTGATCCGTTAACAACGCGGGATGGTCACAACTACCACAAGCCCGTTATCAGGGTGGATCGAATGGATTTATTAGGATCTAAACGCGATAATGATCCCAGCACCGTTGATCGCTACGGCGAGACAGAGTTCTAAAGGTTAGTAGCTAATTTGCAGGGTGACAGATGCCTGTACCTCTTGCTCACCACCAATAACTGGTGTCGGAGCATTTTGGGCAAAGGACTCCGCCCTGCTCATCAGCGGCATGGGTGGAGACGGTGGTGTGGCACCATTAATTTGAATGGTAACGATATCTTGACGGGTGAGGTTCAAGGCATTTAACACCGCATCGGCTTGTTCTTGGGCATCTTGGGTGGCTTCTCGTAGCGCTTGTTTTTGAGCCGTGGCGATCGCACTTTCGGGGGCGGTAAAGCTAATCGAGTCGATGCGAGTCGCACCAGCAGCCACGGCATCATCCAAAAGGGTTCCCGCCTGTTCTGTGGGAATGCGGAAACTGACCGTGTTACTGGCAGAATACCCGATCAGGCGCTGCTGATTGTCCTCGTAGCTATAGACAGGGTTGAGTTGGATACTGGTGGTTTGGAGTTGTTGGACATTACGCGATCGCAGCAACTCCACTACCGCCGCTGACTGACGTGCCACCTCTTGTTGCACCTGTTGCGCTGTTTTTCCTTGTACCTCAACCCCTAACTGGACTCGCGTCAAGGTTGTGGGAATTCGTTCTACGCCTTGTCCGGTTACCGTTAGCGTTCGTAGCATTCGCTCCTGCGCGATCGCCGGATTTATGCATCCGAGCATCACTAAACCCAAAACCCCAGCCATCACCTGTAACTTTTTTTGGCTCAGGAAACGGGAACATAGATCTGTCATTTTATAAATTCTCCAAACACCGATAGATTAAGCCTTAACTTTGACACCATAGAGCATTATCATTTCTGGGGTTACAGTTTTTGCAACTCAGTAGTTTAATCTGTAGCCAAGCTCCCAGACGCGCCATGGCACGTCTCTACAAGCTCCCTGTTCCCTGTTCCCTGTAGAATGGAATTCATGCTTTTTTCTCAACCTATAGCTGATGCAACTACCTGGGCGAGTTCCCTAACTCCCCCCTTTAGCTTCCCCTGGCTATCTGCCCACCACTCTCTGATCGCCGCAGCCAGTGAAGCCACCACCAGCGAAGCCGAAAAGAGTTCATTAATCTTCGCTGGCGTATTGCTGAGTTTAGTCGTCATTTACTTCGCTAGCAAATTAGGTGGCGAACTTTGTGCGCGGATTAACTTGCCACCTGTACTGGGGGAACTCGTTGGTGGGGTAGTTGTGGGAGTCTCAGCGCTGCATCTGTTGGTCTTTCCCGAAGCGGGATCAGATGCCGCTAGCTCCATGATTGTCAGCTTCCTGGAACGTACAGGGGGCTTAAATCCAATGGCGGCTGAGTCGGTGTTTGACACTCAGAGTGAGGTGATCTCAGTTTTAGCCGAACTGGGGGTGGTGATTCTTCTATTTGAAATTGGACTGGAATCGGATTTGCAAGAACTGATCCGAGTTGGTCCACAAGCGGCTGTTGTCGCCATTGTGGGGGTGATTGTTCCCTTTGCCGCCGGAACCGCTGGGTTAACCTATTTATTCGATGTTCCGCCTGTTCCAGCCATTTTTGCGGGGGCGGCGCTCACCGCTACCAGTATTGGGATTACCGCCAAAGTTTTAGCCGAAATTGGCAGTCTCAGTTCTAAAGAAGGTCAAATTATCATTGGTGCAGCGGTATTAGACGACGTGTTAGGCATCATCGTGCTAGCGGTGGTGGCAAGTTTAGCCAAAACTGGGGAAATCGCGATCGCGAATGTTATTTATCTAATCATCAGTGCGGGTGTCTTTTTAGTCGGTTCCATTTTAGTGGGACGCTTTCTCGGTCCTTACTTTGTCGCCTTGGTGGATGAAATGAAGACAAGGGGTCAGCTTTTACTCACCGCCCTGATTTTTGCCGCGATTCTGTCTTACATTGCCGCCGCGATTCAACTTGAAGCTATTTTAGGCGCATTTGCCGCTGGTTTAATCCTGGCAGAAACCGATAAACGCCGGGAATTAGAGGAACAGGTGTTACCTGTGGCAGATGTCCTCACCCCGATTTTCTTTGTCGTGGTGGGTGCCAAAACTGATTTAAGTGTCCTTAATCCAGCGGTTCCCAGCAATCGAGAAGGGTTGATTTTGGCACTGTTCCTGATCGTGGTGGCGATTATCGGTAAGGTAGTCACAGGCTTTACGGTCTTTGGTCAACCGGGTATTAATCGTTTGGCAATTGGTGTGGGGATGATTCCCCGAGGCGAAGTGGGACTGGTTTTTGCTGGCGTCGGTTCAGCTAGTGGGGCGCTGTCCTCGGCAACTGAAGCGGCGATTATTATGATGGTGATTTTAACCACGTTTATCGCTCCCCCCTTATTGCGATTAGTCTTAAAAGAACCCGAAACTGTCCCCGGATCAGAGCCAGTGGAAACCCTGTCAGAGTCTAAACCCGAATGACTTAATCATCGCCAGTTCTCCTGAAGTACAAGCAGGGGGAGCAATGTAGAGACGTGCCATGGCGCGTCTGGGAGCAGTTGGGATTGTTCATCCGAAAAGGGACTATACTATTTTGTTTGAAACTTAAATTCGTTACTCTACGTCCCTGAAAGCGGACTGTCTATAACAGCTACTCAACTCAACTTGGGTGAGTCACATTGGCTTAAGCCAAGGTTGAAACCAAAGCGAGCAGTTGGACTTCGGGATATAGGGTGAACCCGATCAACCTGACTGAGTTCGGTTTTGAACTCAGCAACTGCCTTAAGTGAAACGCCACCCACCCAAATGCTGTATGCAGCACCGAGCTTTAAGTTAGGAGCAATAATTGTGAGATTTCGCTGGCTACTGCTACTCTCCAGCTTTTTGAGTGTTTTTCTCTATACATCCGCCGCCGAAGCGCGTCAACTGCTGTTTTGGCGGTTTGACCGCGCTCAAAATCAGTTGGTCTTTACCACCGATGAGGGGGTTCAGCCGAGGGCGCAACTGATTGCGAATCCGACTCGGCTGGTTATTGATTTGCCCGGAACTCGACTGGGACGCCCGACGGTGAATCAACAAGTGGGCGGTGCGATTCAAGAAATCCGAGTCGGACAATTTGAAAACCAAACCACTCGGATTGTGGTGGAATTAGCCCCAGGTTATACCCTCGACCCCCAACAGGTACAATTTAGGGGACTCTCGCCGACGCAGTGGACGGTGAATATCCCCAATCCACAACGGATATCCAGTTTACCCAGTCCGCCTCCCCCAGTCCGAACTGTTAACCCTTCGACTTCGCTCAGGGTTAACGATCGCCAATCTCCTCAACCGAGTTCACCCCCAACGGTGACGGTGGAAACATCGGCGACACAAGTGGATAGTTTCCAGGTGACTCGGAATGGATTTTTTATCCATACCGATGGTGGAAAACCGGATCAGATTAAGGTAAAGCGGAGTCGCGATCGCCGCCAGATTGAGATTGAGGTGGAGGGGTTAAATCTCTCCCGCCGTCTGGTTGAGCAAACGTTGGACGTGAATCGCTACGGCGTTAGCCAAATCCAATTCCAAAGGCTGAAAGATTCACCCCCCTTGACTCGGATCACCTTAAATGTTGACCGAGATAGTCCCGATTGGCAGGCACTATACAGCGATGTTGGCGGGTTGGTGATTATCCCCAGAGGAACCTCAGCATCCAGTTTAGAAAGTCGCTCTAATGCTTCGGGTAATGTCTTAGTCTCTTATCCTTCGCGATCGCAAACCTCGAATCGACGAGTCAGCATTAATCAACAAGCAACAATTCAGTCGGTTGAACTGGGAAATAATCAGACTCAACTATTGATTGAAGCCGATCGCCCTGTCCAAGCCACCAGTCGTTGGGACGCGAATGAGAGGGCGTACCGGATTACGATCCCCAATGCCCAATTAACCGATCAGGTTAAAGGACCTCAACTGACTGCCAATAGTCCTTTATCACGGGTATTGCTGCGCCAGCAAGACTCTAACACCGTGGTAATTTTGGTGCAGCCGAGTCCAGGAACTCAGATTGGTAGCCTCAATCAAATTAGCGATCGCCTGTTGGCGCTACCCATACAAAAAAAACAAGCCACATTACCGCCCCGTGAATCGATTCCGGTACCGCCGCCAAGTCCATCCCCCGCACCCCCAACCTCATTTCCCACGGTTCCCAACAGTCGAATTGTGGTGATGGTTGATCCGGGACATGGCGGGAAAGATCCCGGCGCTGTTGGTATTGGCGGATTACGGGAAAAGGATGTTATTTTACCCATTGCCCAAGAAGTGGCAGCATTATTAGAAAAGCAGGGTGTGCAAGCCGTATTAACCCGCAATAGCGATTATTTCGTGGATTTAGCGCCCCGTGTGACCATGGCGGAGCGAGTCAATGCTAATCTATTTGTCAGCATTCATGCGAATGCCATTAGTCTCAGCCGCCCAGATGTCAATGGATTGGAAACCTATTATTTCGCCAGTGGGCAACGACTTGCCCAGACGATTCACAATAACATTTTACAGACAGTTCCGGTACAGAATCGGGGGGTTAGACGCGCCCGGTTTTATGTGCTAAGAAAAACTTCAATGCCAGCGGTTTTGGTAGAAGTGGGGTTTGTCACCGGTCGAGATGATTCGGCAAAATTAAATAATCCGACTCACCGTAGCCAAATGGCACAGGCGATCGCTCGTGGTATCCTTCAGTACATTCAGCAGAACTTTTAATCGTTGACACAAGGATCTACTTTTGAATTCTCTGTTCCCTGTTCCCTGTTCCCTGTTCCCTGTTCCCTGAGAAATAAGCAATGACAAATGATCCGATTTTGACCTTAAGGGGAGAAGCACAGCACCGTCGTATTGGCGTATTCGATAGTGGTGTTGGCGGACTTACCGTTCTCAGGGAACTCTACCGACAACTTCCCCATGAATCGATTCTTTATTTTGCCGATACCGCACGCCTTCCTTACGGTACTCGTTCGCCTAGGGAAATCATCCAATTTGGGCGCGAGATTCTCACCTGGATGGTTGAGCAAGATGTGAAAATGGTGGTGCTGGCGTGTAACACCAGTGACGCCTTAGCCCTAGACACCTTACGCCGTGAGTTTCAACTGCCGATTCTGGGATTAATTCTGCCCGGTTCTCGTGCAGCCGTTCAAGTCGGGCGTCGGATTGGCGTGATTGCTACCCCGGCGACGGCGGCGAGTAATGCCTATCGACGCGCTTTATTGGAAGTGGAATCCACGGTTCAAGTGTGGCAAGTTAGTTGTCCAGAATTTGTCCCTTTAGTGGAGCAAAATCGGTTATATGAACCCTATACCTCGGAAGTGGCTTCGCAGTATCTGACGCCATTACTTCAGCAGCGAATTGATACGTTGATTTATGGGTGTACTCATTATCCCTTGTTGGCGCCTGTATTGCGACAAATTTTACCCGCATCTGTCCAATTAATTGATCCGGCTGAACATGTGGTGGCGGCGGCGGCGCAAGAACTGGATTTAATGGGATTAAAAAATAGTTCACCACCGCTACCGACGCGATTTTGTGTCAGTGGTTGTCCGCAGCAGTTTGCGAAGTTATCGGTACAGTGGTTGGGGTGTACTCCAGTTGTGGAAAAAACCTATTTGCCAGACGTATCGCCTGTATCTATGTCTGTTGAAGCGGTGGATTAGAATTGTAGGGGCGCACCGATGTGCACCCGTGTCAACTTAAGCTAAACCCCTCTCCCCCAGCCCCTCTCCCACGCCGGGGAGAGGGGAGCAAGAGCATCCGATCCCCCTTCTCCCGTGCAACAAAAGCGAAGCATCTGCTGTCCTCCCCCCTCTTGTAGCTATGCATTACTCACATCTTTCTTAACATGAATGCCCTTGACAAAAGCAGTAGTTTTGGGGGAAAGTAAAAGCCAAGTCTGGGCAATGTCATGGAGTCGTCGCAGACCTTGCCAAATAGTTTTAACCCCCGGTTCGCCA